>DAIRSC010000189.1:0-4981 GCA_036804585.1 Chitinophagaceae bacterium | reverse complement strand
ATTTGAAAAGAATGCCCCAAATTATTCTGTGCAGTTTGATTAAAAGCGAACGGATTTGCTCCCAATTTATGCGTGATTGTTAAGAAGACGTCTTTTTGACCGAAAACATTCAGACTTAAGAGACATATTGTGATAAACGGATAAATAAATTTTTTCATTTTGCAGAATTTTCAATTGAACAACTAAGTTAAGCTTAAATCATAGATTGACAACAGACTAAATTAAAAATTTTAACATTTTTAATTTCTATAGCTAATACCCATACAATATCTTGGTCATGTTAATCGTTATACAAACCATGAGAAAACTCAATTGTATCATCTTATTGATTGTTTTGAGCTGCTCTGTAGGTGCACAACCACGTAAAATGCAGCGCTCTTTTGGTTTTCAATCACAGGTAATGATTCCTTTCAAGCAGAACTTGCCACGCATCACGCTGGGTATTCCCAGCTTTTCTTACGGCGCCAGTCTTGAACGACGTTTTACATTGCATAACAAATTGAAGTTCTCCTATAACTATTCTTTGAATTATTTACGATTCCAAACAACCAGAAACGAAGTCCCTACCCTTACCAAGGTGAAATTACCACAAAGTGAATTGAGTGCAGGCATTGGCGTAAACGCTATTTATCAATTCCGCAAGCAATCATGTATTCTTACCGGATTTAATTTCAACAAACCCGTTTTTTCCTGCTTTAAGGTAAATACCCAAAGCGAAGACCCCTCTCAACCTGTCATCCGTCAAACAGAGCGCAAATTTACGCTCCAAGATCTGAATCGATGGAATGCGTCCTTCATGATAGGAATTGAAAGAAGCATCCAATTGTTTAAAAAAGAATTGGCTTACTCTCTGCAGTATCACTTTGGATTCCGTCCTGAAGACCAATTCAATGACAAGGTAGGCAATCCGCGCATGTTTCAACATGGCATTCAAATCGGGATTAAATGTAATTATTAATTTTCGATGTATTTTGGGGCTGTGAAACGTATCTATTCTCAGGCTCCTTTTATCATGAGTGTATTTTTACTGTTGGCCTTTTCTTTGAAAAATTTGCGCGAACCCGATTTGTGGTGGCAACTCCGAACCGGCGAATGGATACTTCAGAATAAAACTGTACCCACCACCGACCCTTTTTCATTTACCCATGAAGGGGAATCCTGGCTCAATATCAAATGGGGTTTTGAAATCTGTATCGCCTGGATCACACAGGTTAGCGGCCCTGATAATATAATATTGTTTCAGGTTATCCTGGGAATTCTTTTGTGGATTTGTTTAAAAAAATGGTGCCGAGAAAACGAAACGTACAGTCCATTTAGTTTTCTCCTGATGAGCATTCCCGTGCTCATGATTATTCAGTTTCGTTTAAGTGGACGCCCGGAAATAATTAGTTTTTTACTGAGTGTGTTTTTTGTTTATTTATTCGAACGGCATCTTAAAACAAAGGGTCATCATATTTGGTGGCTGATTCCTTTACAAATAATCTGGTGTAATTTTCACGAAGCATTTGGATTGGGCCCGGTAATCGGATTGATTTAGCTGCTCGCCTATTTAATTCAAAACAAAAAATGGTCATGGACCTACACTTTCATTTTTTTAGCACTGATTGGTTCAACCCTGATCAATCCCAGAGTTCATTTGCTGCCACTTCGTGCGCTGAATATTTTTAATCAATTACAAGTCAATAAGTTCACCACTGAATTGGTCTCCATTTTATCCCCTTTGTATTGGGTTTATGAATCTATCTTGTTCATCCCATTCATAAGCCTCACGGGATATCTGATGGTCCTTCAATTCAAATCGAAGGAAGCTTCCCCCTTTTCACTCGGCTATTTTGGGGTAATAGCTGCCACGACCATTTTATCCCTCATGGCCTTCCGAAATATTGTGTTTCCGGTATTATTGGCCTTTCCCTTTTTGATGCACTCTTTGAAACCCCTTCAGCAGAAATTAACCCCATATTGGTGGATGGGTATCACCCTGAGTGGCATTTTTTATTTCATGATTGTTTCGAATAAATATTATCAACTCATTGGTTCGCGTGATCGATATGGACTGGAAGTTCGCTCCCTCAATAATCCGGTTGGAGCTGCACAATATCTTAAAAACATTGGAGCCGATGATGAACGTATTTTTTCAGATTATCTGACGTCCTCTTATCTTTTGTGGCGATTACAACCCGGCTTTAAAACATATATCGACTTGCGGGATCTGGATGTTTTCAACAAGGCATTCTTTAAAAATTATTTTCAGGTTGCCAATGACCCAAATCAATTCCATTTGCTCGATCAAAAAATGAATTTCAAGCATGTGGTTTTGTACCGACAATCTCATCAAGCCCTGCACCGATATTTATATACCGATAGCATTTATGCATGTGTTTACGCCGATCCGGTGGCCATGGTTTACTCCAAAACAGATTCATTTTCACGGAATGATATTTTTAGTCGACCACCTGAATTTGAGCAATCAAGTTTAGCCTTCATGATTTCAAAAATTTTTAACCCTTTTTATGCACCAACCGATTATAGTGAATTGGATATCGATTGGATGGCAGGACAGTATTATTATCAGGTAGGTCGAATCCTTTTGTCAGAAGCCCGAATCAGGACCTATTTAAGCAATCATCCGGAAGACGAAAATGCCCAAAATCTCATTAAAGAAATTGAAAAAATCAAAGGCCTCAATAAACCTTTCTAAAATTCAAACATTCTTCACCACGATAAATCAAGCCCATCGTTACATTTACAATATGAAATCAAAAACTATTTTGATTGCAGAAAGTGGCTCCACCAAAACAGATTGGTACTTAATGCATCAAAACAAAAGTAAAAAATATCAAACTCAAGGTATCAATCCTTTCTTTTTACAATCACATGAAATAGCTGTCATCCTTGAAAAGGAACTAAAAATTAAAAAGGATATTGTCATTGATGAAATTCATTTTTACGGTGCCGGGATTAGGAGCACGGATAAACAAAAAGTCATTGAGCGGGCATTAAAGTCTATTTTCCAAGTAAAGAAAACCTCCTGTCATAGTGATATATTGGCTGCGGCCAGAGCCACTTGTGGAAAAGAAAAAGGCATTGTTGTTATCCTTGGAACGGGCAGCAATTCTTGTTTTTATAATGGAAAAAAGATAGGCTTCAAAACGCCATCCCTGGGATATATTCTGGGAGATGAAGGTGGTGGTACAGCGATTGGAAAAAAAATATTGCAATATCAGCTACATGGTATTTTCGATCAGGATTTACAGGATGTATTCAAAAGTCAATTCCCCGAAAGCCAGGAAGAAATTCTTGAAAATATTTATCGCAAACCACTGCCAAACCGATATATCGCCCATTTTACCCAATTTGCCATTGCCCATCGTGGGCATTATATGATCGAGAATATTGTAGAAGATTGTCTGAATGATTTATTCATTAACCATTTGCTGCGATACCCCGGCATCCATCAGCACGCTGTCCATTTTACCGGATCGGTTTCTTTTTATTTTAAAGACATGCTTCATGCTTTGTGTGAACAGTATGATATCCGTTTGGGAAGTATATTGCAAAAACCCATGAAAGGGTTGGTACAGTTTCATCAATCAGAAAACAAATAACCGCGCCTATCTGTATACATCCGCAGTCCCCCCTTTGGATACTTTAACGATTGTAAAATTTCAGACATCTCCGTTGAGCCTGAAAAGTCTATCATCATTGATTGAATTTCATTTACTTTTGCGGCTTACCTTGAATGCTATGAGCGACGAAAAGAACTTAAATTTTCTGGAAGAAATTATTGAAACCGACCTGAAAGCCGGCAAAAACAATGGCCGTCTGCAATTTCGTTTCCCCCCTGAGCCCAATGGATATTTACATCTTGGCCATGCCAAAGCTATTTGTGTGAATTTTGGAATGGCTCAGAAATATGGTGGTAAATGTAATCTTCGCTTTGATGATACCAATCCGAGTACCGAAGAAACCGAATATGTAGATAGCATCAAATCAGATATTGAATGGCTGGGATTTAAATGGGATGCCGAATTTTATGCTTCAGATTATTTTCCGAAATTATATGCATTTGCTCATCAACTGATTGATCAGGGTTTAGCTTATGTAGACGATTTATCGTCCGAAGAAATTGCTTCCTTGAAAGGAACGCCCACTTCACCCGGGAAGGACTCGCCATACAGAAACAGAAGCATTGAAGAGAACCGAACTATATTTACTGAAATGAAAGAAGGTAAATATCCGGATGGCAGTAGGGTACTTCGGGCCAAAATCGATATGGCGCATACCAATATGCTCATGCGTGACCCGGTGATTTATCGTATTAAACATGCACATCATCATCGAACCGGAAATGATTGGTGTATTTATCCGATGTACGATTTTGCGCACGGACAATCAGATAGTATTGAAGAAATTACGCACTCTATTTGTACCCTTGAATTTGTACCTCACCGGGAATTATATGATTGGTTCATTGAGAAATTGAACATCTTCCCTTCTCATCAATATGAATTTGCCAGAGGAAATGTTAATTATATGGTGACCAGTAAACGCAAGTTATTGCAATTGGTGAAAGATGGTTTTGTGAGTGGATGGGACGATCCACGCATGCCTACCATCAGTGGCCATCGCCGACGCGGCTATACGCCATCCAGTATTCGTGCATTTTGGGAAAAAGTTGGGGTTGCCAAACGGGACAATCTCATTGACGTGAACCTGCTTGAGTTTTGTTTGCGTGAAGATTTGAATAAAACGGCCCTGCGACGGATGGCCGTGATAGATCCGGTAAAGTTAGTGATTAACAATATGCCGGAAGGACAAATAGAACACCTCGAAGCAGAAAATAATCCGGAAGATCCTGATGCAGGATGTCGTCCCCTTACTTTCGGCCGTGAATTATGGATTGAAAGAGAAGATTTTATGGAAGAATCTCCCGCTAAATTTTTCAGATTAGGCCCCGGATTAAAAGTTCGATTAAAGCATG
>DAIRSC010000188.1:0-5093 GCA_036804585.1 Chitinophagaceae bacterium | reverse complement strand
ATAATTTTTTTCAAAAGCCCATCTGCTTTGGCATCTGTTTTAGTTGCCAAACATTCCCTTGCCTTCTCAATCAATTTCGACTACAATTCTTCTTCATTGGCCAAGCCTGCGATATTGCTTTGTAAAATGCCTTCAAAATCTATTTCTTCTCCATTTTCATCAAAACCATAATCCACTTCATGTGCAAAGTCATCCAGACTTGATTCTTCGCCAAATCTCAATCTTTCCAATCGGCCCTGCATGGCAGAAAGAATGGCAGCTGTTGAACTGCTCACCAGTCGTTGAAACAATATCATGATTAATCCTTTGGCCGGATTACTCGCCTTTTTTGCAGAGTTGAAGCCTTTCCGAACATAATCAGTAACGGCATCATACAATCCCATTTGTTTTTGTTGCGTGTTGATGTCTAAAAAAACATCTAAGCGATGTGTTCGCCTCTCGTTGAATAGTTTTTTGCCTTCATAATCTACAGCAAATCTTTTTTCAGTTCTGATGACATAAGGTTCCAATTCTTCTATATCTGGCAATCCTTCTCCGGCAAAAGCATCCGGATCCAATAATTGTAATATCCTACGGAAGTGGTCCGCCTTACCTCTGTGCGGAGTAGCAGTTAGCAACAATACATTTGGAACTGAATTGCATAATTCCTGAGCCAGTATGTATCGCGAAACCGTAGATGTGGCACCACCCATTTTATGGGCTTCATCCATTATGACCAAATCAAAATCCGCTTCCAACACGGCTTGCATGCGGTATTTGTTGTATTCATCTACCCGCTCTTTTGGCCAGCCTTGCCTTTTCTCTAAGGGCTTCAGTGCATCAGTTGAAACAATGATTTGATTATGCTGAGTCCAGAAATTAAATTCTTCATCGGCATTGATATTGGCAAAGGTGCGAGCCATTGAAGTGATCATCTCCGAATCATAGAGATGAAATACCTCATTGAAATGTTCTTTTAACTCACTTTGCCATTGCAGCATGGCCGACTTTGGAACGATACATAAAATGCGTTTAATATCACCTCTGATTTTGAGTTCCTTCAAGATCAAACCGGTCTCAATGGTTTTCCCCATTCCCACTTCATCAGCCAACATAAAGCGATTTTGATTGGACTGCATCACTTTTTCCAAAACCAGAATCTGATGCGGCAGTGGGATTAAACTGCTTTCGTAAGGTGCTAGTATATTCTTTCTAGCTACTTCGTCTTTGATTTTGGCTGCAATAGATACAAAGCGTATGTAAGGCATTGAAAACTCCGTACTTGGTTTTTCCAATTCATCATAGGGAACTTCATGAAAGCTGCCATCTTCCATGATGCGTATCCAGGCAATGCGTTGCCCGAACACCTCTTTTTCGCCTACTATTTCACATGCCTTGCCCTTATATCTCATTTTTTAGGTTTAAAAGGGTTTTGGCTATTTCATCACGCAAGCTTGGTTTCACTTTTACTTCATCCGCAAATCTTTTCCATTGATTGACTGTGTCGTTAATCTCGTCAACAATCTCTGATGCTTTTTTACACCGTATAGATTCTCCTATGACCAGCAAATCTGCTTTGGTAATTTCCTTTCTCTTGCCGTTAATGCTCAAAGCATGCTGACTCACCCATTCGCTCTTGGGTCTGTATGCATGACACAGGTCATAGGCAGGGGATAGTTCCCATTTGCCTCCTTGCCTGAGCAAAAAAGAAAAATTCTTGGTATGGTCGTCACAATTCCGTGCAATTACATTAAAAACCATTCTTCTGAACATCTGCTCTGCATCGGCATAGGTTAATTTTAACTCTCGCATACACTGAAATAGTTGCTCATAACTGAAACTATTGACCAGATTATAGTCAAAATGCTTCATAGCACAAAAGGTTTGTATATGATGCTTCACTTCACCGCCTTCCCGATCAAAACGTTTGGTCATAAAATGAGCTCTGCCATTTTCCTCCAATAAGCGTGATGGCATCATGTCAATGCCGCATGCCTTAGCCATATTGTAGTAGGCCATTTCTACCCTGCCGTAGCCATGGCTGCTGCCTAACTGTACATCACTTACCCCATCGAGTTTAATAAGCCAGTGTTCGAATCCCTTTGGTGCTTTGGTTTGCCCGGATTTTACCTCTCCGGTTTTTTCATTCCAGGCAATAAGGGCTTTTGGACGAGCACCACCGGCAGATGTACCTATCTTCAAAATTTCCAACACAGCTTGTTCTTCGTCTTTGTTGAGATTAGTGGTAAAGGCTTCCCTTTGATTGAGCATCTTTTGTGCTGTAGCTACCAGGCTGTCGATTTCAACCGAAAATGTTCTTTTGCTTTCATTCAATACAGCCGGCTCAAATTCCAGGGCACCCATGCCGCGAGTGCCAATGAAGCAAAGCATTTCAACCGGATTCATGCTGTCCTGTGGCCGACCTTGTTGTGCCAGCCAAAGGTTGATTAATTGGTTTCCGTATTTGTCGGGTAACGCATCGGCCAACAAACCAGGTAAACCTTTGAAGGTATCGTATGCTGAATTTTTATCCTTTCGCAGTTCGGGGAATGAAAATTTATTCCGGTTATCAGAAACAGGCATTTTAATCGGAGCCAAATCCCAGCCTAATGTCTTGAATTTGGGATCGTATTCAAAAGTAGCAAAACCGCTATCGGAGTCCCATGCTACGGCACCTACTAATTTCCCCCATATTTTTACCTCGGCTACTTGCATGGCTTACCAACTTGAATCTGCGCTGTTATCATCTTCATTCTTTGATTTACCCCTGGCCCGTTGGCGCTTTTCTTTTTGCAATTTGGCCAATGCCAAGGGACTTATCGTTTCCCTGACATCAAAAGCACTCAGCACTGATAGTTGATCCAAAACCCTTAATACCTGAATGAGCGTGGTTACCGTTACCGTTTCACCGCGCTCCAGTAAGCTTAAGGTAGATCGACTGATACCGGCTGCGGTTGCCAACTCATCCTGCGTTTTATTTTGCTCCATACGATGGTGCTTTACAAATGTGCCAATGTACTCAGCAAGTGCTTTGTCGCTCATGGAAGCCCAAACATTGAATGATTTATCAGTCATAAAGTCACTTTTTTAATCGTAGTGAATGATTTATCATGCAAAGATAGTATTAATTTTTGAATTAGCAATTTCGTGAATCATATATCATTCATTAAAGCCTAATAAGGTACTAGGCGAATGATATATCATGCATTAAACTCTTGAACTCGCTATATCATAAAACTGCAACAGCACCTCATCTTCCATCAGCAGGTTGTTAGGGATGCGGTCGCCTATTTGTATGATGGTTTTGAAATCTTTGTCCTGATAGCATTGCTTGAAGCCGGCACGAAGGGCTTCAACCCGGGCTTCATTGATTTTGCCTTTGGGTTTGTAAGCTTCGATTTTGTAGGTTTCAAATTGCTTTAGCAAGCGCTTGGTGCGGAGTTTCTCTAAGTCGGCTTCGTTTTCCGGGTCGGGCAGGTACCATTGGCCTTTGTCGTTTTTCAGGAAGTTTTCTTCCAATATAGTACGCATTTCGGGCAGGGTATCGCCTTTGCGCATATTACCGGCTACTTCTTTCATCCACATAGGGTGCAGGTCTTGCTCGGGTTTGGGTTCTTTTTCCAGAATGTTACGCAACCAGTAAATGTCATCCTGCTCATTAGCAACAAAAATGCTGAGCTGCACAAAATTGGGCACTTCCGCTTTTTTGCGGTCGTATTCCTGCACCTGCTCGTTGGTAAAGAACATGCCATCACGCTCAATAAACCGCTCCCGCAAACCTTGCTGAAACTTACCGGCATCTATCGGTACAGGTAACCCTCTTTGCACATAAAAGGCAATCATACGATCAAAAAGAATCTTTGAAGTTCTTTCAGAATTAGCACTAAAAGTTTCTTCATTTATAATAAAAGAAGGAAGTCTCTTTAGGTGACCATCTACAAAATCCCAAACTGAAATATTTTCATCTTTATTCTCTGTTTTAGCTCTAGTTTTGGTCAAATTGGGTTTATAACATGAAATAATAAGGTCTTGTACTGCCGCTCCTGGCCTAATATCTGCCAAGATGGTTGTAGATCCTTTATCTAATTTGTTTACCTGAGCAACAACAAATCCTGCCTCAAAAATTGATGTTTGAATCAAATTCCAAATCGATGCTTTTGTATTATGAAACTCAACTGTCATCCAATTTCCTGGTTTTAAAACTCGGTAGCATTCAGAAAAGCATCTCGTCATAAGTTTCCCATATTCATGAAAGCCTTTATTCTTTGTTTCATCTATTACCGATTCAGCACCATCATTTGTTTTAACTTTTAACCATCCTTCAAGAAGCAAATTCATTTCGCTGTAAATTATATTAGCTCCAAATGGCGGATCTGTATATATGTAATCTATACTATTACTTGGTATATTGCTTAAATCTGTAGAAGATTGATTAGTGATGAAATGGTCAAAATTAACTTTGGGTTTGGACATTTCTGCCTCTTCATATTTCTTTATCTTTCTCTTGAAAGAATCAAAAATATTTTTCTCCATCCTAACTACAGGCATGTATAAGTTCCCTGACATTCCTCCACCACCACCAAAATATCCTTGCCTTTCTGAAACTACAGTAAATATTGATGTTAGTAGTGATTTAACTCCATTTCGAATAGTAGTATCAACAATATTATTTGCCCGCTCCCATAGATCAGCAAACACTATCAAGTTTCTTGTAGATAAAAATTTGCTTATTTCATCTATTGCTTTATTTCCCAACTGGGCAAGCTTAGCAGAATAACCTTCAGGATTGATAGATTCTTTGGGATACCACTTTGTAAAGCTTTCAAAATAATTTTCAATTTGCTTAACTAATTCTTTGTCGAACTCGTTGGCCTCACGATTAATTCTATTTTTTCCAGTTCCAGCGTTAATCCAAACAATACTCTTCTTTTTTCCCTTATGGTTAATTATTCTTTCAATTTTCCTAATATTCAATTTTATATCGCACTCAGGACAATTAAATTCTTTTCTTGTTTCAACCTTGTTACCATGATGAATCACTCCATAAGGAAAGAATGGAAACTCATGAGCACAATTCGGACAACAAAAAACATCTGTCCACACTGCATAATTAA
>DAIRSC010000187.1:0-5111 GCA_036804585.1 Chitinophagaceae bacterium | reverse complement strand
GATGTACGTGCGGTTCCGATTCGTGTTTTTTATCCTAAAAAGGAAGAACGCATTTCACACTTCCGGCCATTTAAAGATTTTTCGCGCATCAGTGTTCTAAACACCGTTTTAGTGCTGATCGCATTTTTTTATATTAAGCCCCGGGACCTGGTACTCAGGCCGCTTCGCGAAAAAGGGTTTAAACGTGGGCTCAAAGAACTTCTATTTGATCCGCATGAAACCATTTTTACCCGCGCTGCCTCTGTAGGTTTCGGCGTATTTATGGGTATTGTTCCGGTCTGGGGATTTCAATTGCTCATTGGCATTCCAGCTGCGCTCGCTCTTAAACTCAATAAAACTTTGTTCATTGTAGCAGCCAATATCAGCATTTTCCCCCCGATCATTTGGGCGGCCTCTCTGGCAAGCGGCAAGTTGCTATTTGGCAATCCGCAATGGCGTATCGACTTTAAAAACTTGAAATGGGCGGAAGTACTCCAGACCGGGAAGGAATTTTTTATCGGTGGGACGGTACTTTCCATTTAGGCCGGATTGATTTTTTTTGCGATGACCTATTTAATCCTGTCCATCTCTGCTCCTAAAGCTAAACCCTGATCGGAAAAAGTGATACAGGTTTCTGTCAAAAATCATGTATGAAATCGCATGGCTAACCTTACCTTTGCGCCACAATTTTAAATTTCTCAATAAAATAAATTTTAAATCATGAAAGTAACTGTAGTAGGAGCCGGTGCCGTTGGAGCAACCTGTGCCGACAATATTGCCCGTAAACAATTGTGCGATGAACTCGTATTGGTAGATATTAAAGAAGGTGTTGCCGAAGGGAAAGCCATGGATTTGATGCAAACCGCTCAGCTCGAAGGTTTTGATACACGCATCATTGGCAGTACCAACGACTACAGTAAAACGGCCGGTACGGATGTCGCTGTTATTACTTCCGGAATTCCTCGTAAGCCTGGTATGACCCGCGAAGAATTAATTGGTATCAATGCCGGTATCGTTAAAAATGTTGCTTCAAGTATCTTGGAATTTTCTCCGAATGCCATCATCATTGTGATTTCTAATCCGATGGATACGATGACTTATCTGGCCCTGAAATCCACAGGCTTGCCTAAAAACCGCATTATCGGAATGGGCGGTATTTTAGATAGTGCACGTTTCCGATATTACCTCAGTCAATCTTTGAATTGTTCACCGAACGATTTACAAGCCACTGTCATTGGTGGACATGGAGATACCACCATGATACCTTTAACCCGATTGGCTACGTATATGGGTATGCCGGTTTCTAATTTTGCCGATGAAGCCAGCTTATCAAAAGTTGCCGCTGATACCATGGTTGGTGGTGCTACCCTCACCGGATTACTTGGAACAAGTGCTTGGTATGCACCGGGTGCTGCAGGAGCGATGTTGGTTGAAAGCATTGTACGTAACGAACGCCGCATGGTGCCTTGTTGTGTTTATTTAGATGGTGAATATGGTCAAAAAGATATTTGTTTGGGTGTTCCTGTTATCATTGGCCGCAATGGATGGGAGTCAATCGTCGATTACAAACTCAGCGAAGAAGAACAAGCTGCTTTCAATAAATCGGCTGACGCCGTTCGTAATATGAATGCAGTATTGGACACCTTGTCTTTATAAGCGTCAAAAATTATTTCCGAAGCCTCTCCATGAATCAGGAGGGGCTTTGTTTATATCAAATAGTACTTGTCATTCAGTATACCCTAAATGTATACCGGGTCAAATCCTAACTTATGCAATTCATTCCAAAAATCAGGAAATGATTTCCGAACACATTGCCAATCATCCAGCTCTATTTTTAAGCCTATGAGCGCCAGACAAGCCAGGGACATCGCCATCCGATGATCGTTGTGAGAACTAAATTCCATCGCGATTCCCTGAGGTAATATCACCGATTTTCGAAAAGAAAAGATACCCTGATTTTCGATGGGCTCAATACCCATTTTTGCCAACTCTTTAGCAAGTGCCTGGATTCGATGACTCTCTTTATACGCCAGATGAGCAATGCCGCCAAACTGAACAGCAGGATGTAAAATGGCACAGCCCAGCATCAAAGGGAGGGCCACATCAGGCATTTGACTGAGGTCTAAAAAAAGGTTTTCAATTTGTGGAATCTCCTCACTTCTAATCAATATACCATCTTCCACCGGGTCGGAATACACCCCAAAATGCCTGGCTAAATTCATCAGAGCGGCATCGCCTTGTATACTATTTGACTGAAGCCCTAAAAGTTTAAGTGAACTACCCGGGCGGAGCATGGCCATGAGGTAAAAAAATGAGGCGCTGCTCCAGTCAGCTTCAATGGTATAATGAGACTCATTGATTTTCGAGGGCCCTATTTTAATCAAATGATTGGATTCTTCAACCTTGATACCCACCTCCTTTAAACAATCCAGGGTCATGGAAATATAACTTCTTGAAACCTGTTGGTCATGAATATCTAATATCAATCCATTCTTTAAAAATGGAGCAATTAAACAAAGCGCTGAGATAAATTGACTGGATACATCGGAGTGAATTTTAATCCTGGATCCTATCAGTGCTTTGCCATGAATCTGTAATGGTGGATATCCCGGTTTGCCGGTATAACGGATATCAGCGCCTAAACTTTGAAGCGCTTCAACCAATGCAGAAATAGGGCGTTCGTACATACGCGCATGACCATCTAAAAAACTGATCTGCCCCTCTTGAATCGCCAACCAGGCTGTCATAAAACGATATACGGTACCTGCATCCTCAGCATCTAAACGTAAAAGTCCATGGGTATGCTGACGCAAGCCAATGAGTTTTTGCAGGAGTTGTGTATCGTTGGCAGATGATAAATGTTTGATTTCAAGTTTCTCTTTGGCTTGTGCCTGCAACATCAACATTCGATTACTGATGCTTTTGCTATAGGGCAATTGAATCTCGCCCTGCAGAACGGCTTTTGAGTCAGAGAAATAAATCATCCTGGAAACATTTATAAATAGCTTCGGCAGATACCAACACGCCCGTTTGTGGATGGCCGGGATTTTTAAGTAGGCTCATCCGATATCCCTGATTATTTTTTTTATCGCGATTGAGATAAGGTAAAAGATCATCTACCCAATCTTCGAATTTCAGGTCAGGAAATATTATTTTGAAAAATCTGCCATATTGACGCAAAATTTCCATGGAGCATCCCAAATATAAATGACTCAATCGCAGTTCATAAAGCATGCCCAGCAGAATCGCTTCACCATGAAAGAGACTTTTTTCCCGGGTATAAGATTCACTTTCGATGGCATGCCCGATACTATGACCAAAATTTAGTATTTGTCGCAGTCCCAAATCTGCTTCATCCTGTTCGGTAATTTTTTGTTTAAAGCGTAATCCGGCCAAAATTTGCCGGGTATCGTAAAAGGCATTGACAGGTAGTTGACAGGCATGATCAAAAGCATCTTCACTTTGTAATAAGGTATGTTTAATCATTTCGGCAATACCACTTTTTTTTGTTCTTTCATCGAGGGTATTCAAAAAAGCAGCATTGATCCAAATAGCTTCAGGATGATGAATACTTCCGATCTGATTTTTGATGCCCTGAAAATCGATTCCGTTTTTCCCACCTAAGCAGGCATCAGCCATACAAAGTAAAGTAGTCGGGATATGCGCAAGCTGAATACCGCGCATATAAATATGGGCAATAAATCCACCCAGGTCACAAATCATTCCACCACCCAAACAAATCAGGATACTTTTTTTGCCCAATCCGGCAACATGCATTTGTTCCACAACCTGTACCACTTGTTCAAATGATTTGGAGGCTTCTCCGGCAGGAACCACAATCAACTGATGATGTTGCGGCAATATTTGCTCTGCTTGCGCTTTGGGGTAACAATGCTGAAAGGTATTTGTATCGCATAAAACAACGCATGAATACGATTCCAAATTGGACAACCACAATCGCCATGTTTCTTCCTGACCGTATTCTAACAATTGAGTCATCATGGTAATTGAATCATCGTATATGAGGAGAATGCTTTCGGTGCATCCGAAAACCAATGTTTTACCTGAGTCCATGTGTCCTGAAACAAAGTGGATAGCCGATAGTTTTCTAAATCATCCGGATGTTGCCAATGACTATAAGTATAAAAAATATGGGGATGGTCTTTGTCCTGCCAAAGTTCAAGCAGGGTACAACCCGGAAAGTTTCGGATCAGTGTTTTACGCTCTTCGAACAGGGCCATGAAATCGACAATATTTTCTTTTTTAAAACTCAGGGTAACAACACGTATCATTCAAAAAATATTTTTACGGTTTGGTAAATCAGGTCACGGTCGCCTTGTTCGCGAAACCCCAATAAATTGGCTCCATGACCTTTACGAATGGCTATTTCCAAATGCCCTGATGTATTAAAAAATGCCAGCACTCCACCATCACGCACATCCTGATAACTGGTATGGATTTGGGTAATTTCATCGTGTTTCATAAACCGGATTTTAAACTTGCGACCGGCAGCCATTTCTTCAAATTGTTTTTGACGGATATTCAAAATCACATTTCCATATGGATCAATATACAATACCTGTACCTCCACAATATGCCCATTCATCACAGGCTGTGCGGCATGTAACACTTTAATTTCATCTACGCCAGTAGGGATTAATCCTTCGCGGTTGCCATGAATCAGTAAAGCGGTATGCGCCAGGAAGGCCTCGCATACATGTAAATAATCGTATTGAGGAAGGGTTTCATCCAAACGAAAAATTTGCACAGGTTTGTCATCAAAGAGCAAGGTGATAAAGCCATTATTCGCACAAAAAATATGTTGGCCATTTTCATACACGTATAACAGATGGCGGGCCGCATCACTATGCAGGTCATTGAGTAAAAAATGAAAACTGCCTTTCGGGAAATGAATATATGCACTGCGAAATAAATAAGCAGCCTGATGTAATTGAAAAGGTTTCAGGGAATGAGAAATATCTACCAATTGAATCTCCGGATAAACCGAAAGAATCTTACCCTTCACACTGCTGCTGTAATGACTTTGATAACCAAAATCAGAGGTGAGGGTAAGCGTTAGCATGCAACAAAAATAATACGGTTTAACCGAAAGTGCATGAAATCTATTTAGG
>DAIRSC010000186.1:0-5114 GCA_036804585.1 Chitinophagaceae bacterium | reverse complement strand
ATATATTTGAATACTGATTAAGCTTACCCGACAAAATCAGGACCTGCGAAATGGTGTACGATTATATTTTTTCTTCCAGCGATGAACATCTGCTCAACCTGGATATTGCCCGATGTTTGTATGCCGGGGTTATGACAGACACCGGATCTTTTCGTTTTTCATGCACCACACCCGGTGTGCACCGAATGGTGGCACGTTTGATGGAAAAAGGACTAGAAACGGCTACCATCCATACAGCAGTTTTCGATAATTATCAGGAAAATCGCCTCCGTTTCTTGGGTTTTGTGTTGAGTGAACGACTTCATCTGATTCCGGAAACTCATACAGCCATCATTTCGGTCAGTCGCAACGATTTAAATCGTTTTAATGTAAATACCGGTGACTCCGAAGGTATTGTTAACTACCCTTTAAGCATGAAACAAGTGCTTTTTTCTATATTTATCAGCGAAAGAGAAGATGAAATCCGCATGTCGTTTCGCAGCAAAGGCCGGTTTAATGTGAATGAGTTCGCCAGAAAATATTTTCAGGGAGGTGGCCACCACAATGCTGCAGGCGGAAAATCAGAACGCTCACTCCAGCAAACTTTCGAATTATTGATTCAATATATCCAAGAAAACCAATTACTTCTTCAATCATGTTACACAGAATCCTTATAATGTCTATCATTGCCGGAATATCATTTTCCGCATGGGCCCAGAAACCCCAACCGGCTAAACAGATCCCTAAACCTGTTACCATTTCTCCGGCTCCTGTTGCTACGCCTCCCAAACCTTTTAACTTCAAACGTTTAAAAAGTGGTTTGGAATATGCCTTCATCATCGATAAACCCACCGCTCAAAAACCTAAAGAAGGTGATTTGATTCGGGTGAATATGATTTCGGTAGGTGCTAATCGGATAATTTATAATTCGGCCCAGGCCAATAAAAATAAACCTGCAGAATTTAATATCACCAAACCTGCTTTTAATGGCGATATCGTAGAAGCCATCATGCTTATGAGCGTGGGCGATAGTATGGTAGCTCAGGTGGATGCACAAACCATCTTTAAAAATACGAAAAACAAGATGCCCGACTTCATGAAAGCCGGCGATAAAATGCAGTATTACATTAAGTTGGTGAGCATTAAAACAAAAGAAGAGCTCATGAAGGAGCAACAAGCCAAAATGCAAAAGCAGATTCAGGAGCAAATGGCTAAACAA
This sequence comes from Chitinophagaceae bacterium, assembly GCA_036804585.1. GTDB lineage: Bacteria > Bacteroidota > Bacteroidia > Chitinophagales > Chitinophagaceae > OLB11. The sequence continues at coordinate 3,916 of DAIRSC010000186.1, read as the reverse complement.
CAAAAAGAACAGAAAAAAATCGCCCTTGCTGACGAAAAAAAATTACAGGCGTTTTTTAAAGAAAAAAACATCACCCCAACTAAAACTGCCTCCGGAATGTACTATATGATTACTCAAAATGGTCTTGGAGAAAGCCCTAAACAGGGGGATAAAGTAAAAATGAATTATACCGGTGTTTTATTAGATGGTACCAAATTTGATTCCAATATTGACACCGCTTTTGGGCATACAAACCCCTTTGAATTTAATTTAGGAAAAGGGATGGTCATCAAAGGTTGGGACGAAGGGGTGGCCCTTTTGAAAAAAGGCTCAAAAGCACTATTGTATATCCCATCGGGTTTAGCTTACGGAGCTAATGCCCACCCTGGCGGTGCTGCTAATCCAAAAGGAATTCCGGCAAACAGTTGTCTGGTTTTTGAAGTGGAATTATTGGATTTTGAAACGCCTATCAGTGATGACCAGTTACTTCAAAATTATTTTAAACAAAAAAATATAAGTCCGACTAAATCAGCCAGCGGCCTGTATTACACCATCACTTCGGCCGGCGTAGGCCCCACTGCTCAAAAAGGTGAAGAGGTCAGCATGAACTACAATGGTTTTTTGCTCGACGGAACTAAATTTGATTCCAATACCGATTCAGCATTTCAGCATGTCTCTCCTTTCGGATTTGTGCTTGGCCAGGGCCAGGTGATTAAAGGTTGGGACGAAGGTGTTGCTTTATTGAATAAGGGTGCAAAAGCGACATTTTATATTCCCAGTAACTTGGCCTATGGCCCAAGAGCGATGCCGGGTGGCGGCGCTAATCCCAAAGGAATTCCGGCAAATAGTTGCCTGATTTTTAATGTTGAACTCAATGAGATTAAAAAGAAATAAAATATAAAAATTTAACTTACAAACATGAAACAAACAATCAACAGTCTGATGATCCTTTCAATGCTCTCTTTAGCAGCCTGTCAGGGTGGAATGAAAGAATTTAAAACCCTTAAATCAGGACTGAAATACAAAATCGTCGAAGACAAAAAAGGAGATAAGAAGGCTGTGGTCGGTTCTTTTATCACCATGCATATCGTAACCAAAGTAAAAGACTCCGTACTTTTTGATTCCCGAAAAATCAATAACAACAAACCCATCGAAGCGCCGGTGAATGCTCCAACCCAGGCAGGTGATATCATGGAAGCCTTTCCTTTATTAAGTGAAGGTGACAGTGTAGTGATGCAAATGCCCTCTGACAGTTTGTTTAAAGATCCACAACAACGTCCGCCATTTATCAAACCAGGTGACATGATAGAATTTCAGGTCCGTTTGGTGAGTGTTCAAACGAAAGAAGAATTCGAAAAAAGTAAACAAGAAGCCAGCAAGGCCCAAATTGAAAGCGAGGATAAAGCTATTCAGGAATACATTAAAAAAAATAACCTGAACTTGACAAAAACTGCCAGTGGTATGTATTACGTCATTACTCAACCGGGATCTGGTGCTAATGCTGCCAATGGGCAAATGATTACCATGAATTATACAGGTACTTTATTGGATGGTACAAAATTCGATTCCAATGAAGATCCGGATTTTCAGCACGTTGAACCATTTCAATTCACACTAGGTGCCGGACAAGTTATTCGTGGCTGGGATGAAGGCATTGCGTTGTTAAACAAAGGCGCCAAAGCCATTTTGGTAATTCCTTCGCCGATGGCCTATGGTGAGCGCAATATGCCGGGTAACCCTAAAAATCCTAAAGGTATCCCTGCCAATTCACCGCTCGTTTTTAATGTAGAAGTTAAAGATATTCAGGAGACTAAACCTGATCAATAAATGGGGTCAAAGCCCGGATTTAAAAATTCATTCATCTAAAAAAAAAATAAAATGAACATGTACAAAATTTCTGTTTTCGCATTCACTTGCATCTTTGGCTTACCAGCCATGGCACAGAGCGACTTTAAACAACTGAACTCCGGTTTGGAATACAAATTTATTGTTGACAAGCCTGGTACCAAATTGGCATTACCTGAGAGTCAAATCACCATGCATATCCGCACAACTGCGAATGATAGCACCTTATTTGATTCCTATAAAATGAATGACAACCAGCCTGTACCGGCGCAGGTAACTGCACCTTCTTATCAGGGAGATGTGATGGAAGGCATTGCCATGTTGTCCGAAGGTGATTCAGCCGTTTTTCGTGCACCTGCAGAGTTGATTTTCAAAAACAACCAATTTCCTCCATTTGTCAAAGCCGGAGATAAAGTTCAGTTTCAGGTTAAAATGATCAGCATTAAAACCAAGGCTGAATTTGAAGCTGAACAAGCTGCCGCATCAGCGAAACAATTGGCCCTGGAAGCACCGCAATTAAAACAATATATAAAAGATAAAAAATTGCAGGTGATGCAAACAAAGAGTGGTTTGTATTATGCCATCACCAAAAAAGGAATGGGTGAAAATGCAAAATCCGGACAAAAAGTAACCATGAATTATACAGGTACTTTATTGGATGGCACTGCGTTTGATTCCAATGTTGATCCTAAATTTGGCCATGTATCTCCGTTTGAATTTACCCTCGGAAGCGGTCAGGTAATTAAAGGCTGGGACGAAGGTATCGCCCTGTTAAACAAAGGAGCTAAAGCCATTCTAATCATTCCTTCTTCAATGGCATACGGTCCTCGTTCAATGCCGGGTAATCAAAACAACCCGAAAGGCATTCCGGCAAACAGCCCATTGGTCTTTGAAGTGGAAATGGTAGATGCCCAATAAGTACTTCAAATTTATTCAACACTGATACGTGCCGGAGATTGAAAATTCCTCCGGCATTTTTTTATACCTTTGACTTTCAATTTCACAACATGCACAAAGTAATACTCATGAGTTTAATGGTTCTGTTTACGCATTCCTGCAGCAATGCACAGCAAGAAGCACAAACAAAATCGGTGATTGAATATTTTCAGTTACTCGGTTCGAACCGCGACAAACTCATCATTGATGTTCGCACTCCGCAAGAGTTTGCCGACGGCCATTTAGCCAATGCCATCAATATCAATTATAACAGTGCGGACTTTGAAGAACAATTGGACAAATTACCAAAAAACAAACCCATTTTTATTTACTGTTTATCTGGCGGTAGAAGTGGAAGTGCACTCCAATCTTTTTCGAAAAAAGGATTCAAAACTGTGTATAACATGCAGGGAGGAATTCTGCAATGGAAAGCCAAGAACTACCCTTTAGCAGGCAGCGACCCCAATGCTCAAAGTTGGACCGGAATGACTAAAGAAGCGTTTAACCAACTCATTCATGGGGATTTGCCCGTTTTGATTGACTTTAAAGCGGCCTGGTGCGGACCATGCAAAGCCATCAAACCAATAATGGACGAAATACAGCAAGAATATGGCGATAAAGTGAAAGTGGTCTTTATTGATATCGATGAAAATAAATCACTGGCCGACGATTTGAAAATTCGAAGCATTCCCCTCCTCATTTATTATGTCAAGGGGAAGCCCAAAGCCAATATTGAAGGCATGAGTGATAAAAAAAGTATCCTTGAGGCCATCGGATTGTTATAATTCAACACAAATATTGTATAGTTCGACTTGATCCTTCTATCCCCGTTTCATAAAATTGATACAAGCCCTGCAACAAAACCAGTTAATTTTACAGGATGTACACGATTATTTCTGCAACCAACCGGAAAGGCAGCAATACACTGAAAGTTTCAAAAGAATACCAGCAATATTTTAGTGAGGAAGGTATTCAGGTCCGAATTTATTCGCTCGAAGATTTTCATTCGATGTTTAAAGATGCAGCCTTCGAGCGTTTGGAGGAAGAATTACTGATTCCTACTCAAAAGTTTGTCTTCATCATGCCGGAATACAATGGTAGTTTCCCCGGAATTTTTAAGTTAATGATGGACATTAGTGATATCACACGATGTTGG
>DAIRSC010000185.1:0-5142 GCA_036804585.1 Chitinophagaceae bacterium | reverse complement strand
TAATAAAAATAATCCCAATACAAAAGCAGCGGTGTAAATATTTTTTTTATCCGGCGAAACCACGATCCCGTTACTGTAGGCTTCATCAATTACTTTTACACTTGCTACGGTTGCGGCCAATGAAATGTTTGTTTCTTCTCTTTTTTGTAAAAGGTACAAATACAATTGTTCTTTAATTTGTTTCTGTCGTTCAATGGAACGTGATTGTCTCGTTTCACTGGGCACAGAAGCCATTTTCGTCGCAAATCCTGATCCGTAATTCGACAAATCGTTTTTGCGAATATTCATGGTACTTTTAAAATTGGTGATGCTTTCAATCAGGTTCTGACGAAGTGAACCGATCTGATCATCAATACTTTCGATGATTGGGTTCTCATCCGTAGAAGATTTCATCAATTTATTTCTTTCCAAAATCAATTGATTGATGGTCGAAATATAACCCGCACTGGTCGCATCTTGTAATCCCAAATTAGCAGGAATCAAATCCGTATTGTTATTGTGAGAAAGCACATAATTGTAAACATATTCTGCCAACTTGAACTGTGTATTCATTTCAGACAGTTTTTGGTCAACCTGCCTGTCTGTTTCCATACTCATCCGGGCCTGTGCTTCCAGGTCAACAATATTATGACTTTGTTTAAAGCCTTGTTCCTGACCTTCTACATCAGCCAATTCAGAGGTGATATAAGCCAACCTCTCGTTGATAAAATCGGATGTATTTCTGGATATTAAGTTCTTGTCTTCAATCGCATCTTCATTTCGTTGTTTAATGAGGTTATTGAGTACATCCTGACCTTTGGCTATATCCCGATCCCGCAAGGTCATCAATACAACGTTCGAAGATTTATTGATGGGTTTTAAGGCCAATGAACTGAGATATCGATTCACGGCTGATTTCTCTGGTGATATTTTCACCTTGATTTCCCGATTCAACCAAGGCTTAATTTGTTTTAATTCAGGTTTTAGGGTGATCCATCCTAAACTCGTTTTGACCGTATCTCCAAAAAGTTTTTCGCCTTCAAAAATTTTGTCTTTAATCTCAAATGAATTGGGTGATTTGATCGTAATCGACATCGAACCGGACATCCGTCGGAACAATTCAGGTTTGGTTAAAAAAATCACTTTAAAAGGTCTGGATTTAAAAACCTCGCGATCAATCACATTTCCTTTTGTAAAATACGAAACCTGCAAATCCAATTCACGAACAACACGGGTCATTAAGAATCTTGACTTATAAATTTCCAGTTCATTGGATAAAGTCGAAACGGACCCTTTTACCAAACCCAGCTGTTGTAGGGCCGATAATTCCGTGCCTCCCTGCTTATCGTCATGCACAAGCACCGTTGCCTCCATTTCAAAAATGGGGTTTTGATAGCGCAAGTAAACAAAAGCGGTTAAGAAACAGATAACCAGACTCAGTAAAAACCAAATCCAATGTTGCAGTAAAATAAAAACGACAAATTTGATATTAAGCGATGAAACGGTACTATCATGATTATTATCATTGGTTAGAAATTCCTGTTTTTCAGACTGCATGAAATTAATTATTTCGGGTTAGGATAAAGTACATATTGATCAGAAATGAGGTAGTCGACATGGTAACAGTCCAGTAACGTAAATTATCCGTGGTTCGGTTAATTTTTCGGTTATGGGGTTCAATGTAAATCAAATCGTTTTGTCGGACATAAAATACCGGTGAATGAAAAATACTATCGGAAGTAAAATTTACACGGGTTTCTGATCGAATGCCTTTTTCTTCACGAATCACCCGAACATTTTTATAAATACCCATGATATCCAGATCACGAGCCATACCAATAGCTTCTGGTAATGTGAGGCGTTCCTGGTTCACGGTATAAACGCCCGGAGCACGAACTTCACCCAAAATGGTAAATTTGAAATTAGTAAGCCGCACATTCACAATCGGGTTATTGATATATTGCAGCAACCTTTTTTTCAACATTTCCGTGGCTTCAACCGTTGTTAAACCGGCTACCTCAACACGTCCTAAAACCGGGAATTCAATCATCCCATCGGCATCAACAAGGTAATTGGAAGCCGATTGATTGGTTGTTTGATTTAAGTTAAAAGGCTTAACGGCTTCCGGATTCAGCGCAGAAACGAAAATCGAAATCTGATCATCGGTGCGCAATACGGGTGGTTGATAAAAAATAGAATCAATTTTACGCATCGAATCAGGCATGGAAGCCTTTTGGAAATACACATAATCTTTACGAGGTATACAGGAACTGAACATCGAATAAAGAAACACGCTTAAAGTGATTGTAAAAGAAGGAAATAAGTACTTTTTCATAAATAAAATATGGTCTAGGTTATCTGTAACTTTCTTTCTGTGCTGGCATCACCTTTAGGCCAAAATACCTGATTTCGGAAAGGTGAGGCAAGTTACTGCAATTTGTTCGTTCAAACTATGTTAACTGGCACTTGCAAGCTTTTTTTAACCCTTCCTTTGCAGCTTTGGTTTACCGGGCAAGCGCAGGCGTAATTTTCATATCAGCCACTAAATGATCGTAAGGTGAGTTCTGACTGATATATTCAGGAACGAGGGCTTTGAGCATCAATACCATTTCATGATTATCCGGTGATAAGCGACCTTTTTGTTCCATTTCACTTATAGACTGACTAATTTCTGTGTATTCATACTCAATCACGCGGGCGATCATGATTTTATCATGGTGGGTCGGCATAATGGATTCCTGATCGTTGAGCAATTCCTCGTATAGCTTTTCACCCGGACGTAATCCCGTAAATTCGATTTTGATATCCTTACCGAGCGTTAATCCGGACAATTGGATCATTTTTTCAGCCAAATCAACAATCTTGACTGAATCACCCATATCGAACACAAAAATCTCTCCGCCTTTACCCATGACTCCGGCATCCAAAACCAATTGGCAGGCTTCGGGAATGGTCATAAAATATCGGGTTACGTCAGGATGTGTGACAGTAATGGGACCTCCTTGCTCAATTTGCTTTTTAAACAGAGGAATTACCGAGCCATTGGAACCCAGTACATTTCCGAAACGGGTTGTGATATAAGCAGTTTGAGAAATTTTGTTCTTACTCTGCACATACATTTCGGCCACCCTTTTGGTAGCACCCATCACATTAGTAGGGTTTACAGCCTTATCTGTTGAGATAAAAACCATTTTTTGCACCTTGAATTCATCGGCTAAATCGGCAACATTTCGGGTACCCAGAATATTTACCTGAAGGGCTTGCATAGGATTTAATTCGATTGCAGGCACATGTTTGTAAGCAGCAGCATGAAAAATAATTTCGATGGGATGATCGGTAAACACTTTTCTAAGCAGCACCTGATCGCGAATATCTGCGAGCAAGGCAGTACATTGAATATTTTTATCATTGACCTGCTTACGAATTTCTAATTCCAGATTGTGCAAGGGTGTTTCCGCCTGATCCAGTAGAATCAGATGGGCCGGACTAAATTTCAGAATCTGACGAACTAATTCAGAACCAATACTGCCGGCGGCGCCGGTTACCAAAATATGTTTTCCATTGACCTCTGATGCAATGATATCTTTATTGAGGGTAATCACATCCCGACCAAGAAGTTCTTCAATCTTTACGTTTTTAATTTGAGCAGTTGTCAATTGTCCATTTAACCAATGGTCAATTGGGGGAACCACTTTTACCTCTAACTTATAACTCAAACATTTATCAATAATTTCACGTTTCTTAACAGTCGAAATGTTTTGAATGGAAATAATCAATTGGCTGATATCATACTTTTCAACCAATGTATCCATATCCGTTTCGAAATTTAAAATCTTAATGCCTTTAAGTACTTTACCTTTCAAACTGGAGTTATCATCTAAAAAAGCCGTAACATCATAAAAGGGAGAAACCGCATCATAGGTTAAACGGCCTGATTCACCGGAACCGTAAATGATGATTCTAGGTTTTCGTCTGGCCCGTTTACCCTGATTAAAAATAAACCTTATTCCCAAACGGAATTGAATCAACAAATAAAGGCTTAAGAAGTATTGAATAGCAGCCACATTAAATGGAGTAGTATAGGCATCCCAATGTAAACGAGGTGCAACAAATCCTGTAAAGGTAAGATTCAAAAATAGTGATAAAGTGCGGGCGAAAAACAGTACCTTGATGTCATAAATCCCGGTATGCCGGATAATGCCCTCATGGGGGCGAAAAATAAGGTGACCAATGAGTGAAAAAATCAGCACCCCAATCAGGGCCTTGTAAAAGTCAATAAAACTCAGCGCATAAACCGCCAGTTTAGATTGTAAGGTATAGGCAATTAAAAGAGACGTGGCAATGAGACATAAATCAATCAGTAGCACGATCCATTTCGAAACGAACTTTCCCCTTAACAACCTTCGTGGGGTTAAAGACTTCAATATTTCCAATTGTCCCACTGCAAACGAAGGTACAAAAGCCTGACTGATATTTTTACTATTCCTTATCATCAATCGGTTAATGGCTATAAGCTACTTACAACTTCATTGGTTAAAAGTTTACTGCATTCCGGCAAATTAGCCGCACAGGTTATTTTTGCACCGGGCATCAAAATGCTATGAGCGCCAATTTGTGCATCATGGTGTAGGCCACTTTGAAGATGTAATACACAATTCATGTCGATTTTACAGCCTACCGTTAAATATGCCTGAGGAAAAAGAATAGAACCCTGTCCGATGACAACCGATGTTGGATCATAAACCCTTGCATCGGGATGAATTAAAGTAGCCCAGCCTGCCTTTCCCTTCAGGTTTTCAAAAATTTTTTTACGAATCAGGGGCTGCCCGACGGCAATAATACATTCGGCCTGCTTTACTTCCATTAATTCATTCAAAGTTCCTAAGACAGGTATACCCTGAAAATCATTTCCGGCATGAAGAGCGTCATCCCAAATTCCGGCAAAATGAATCTGGTTGCCGAAACAAGCAATGATATCCCTGGCCAGACCTCCGCCTCCGATTAAATGTACAGATTGTTGAATCACTTTTGGGCTTTTTGTTTTCGGGTTAAAACGATAATCCAACGTTTGGCCGCAATATAAACCACCGATAAAATAATCAAACATGCCAACAATTGCCAGGTGGGAACATGGCGACTTTTCAGATTCCACATGTTGATGAT
>DAIRSC010000184.1:0-5290 GCA_036804585.1 Chitinophagaceae bacterium | reverse complement strand
AGAGTAGCTGAAGGGCTGAGAAAAACCGGCACTATCCCGGCGTTCACATTCGATCAGCTGATCGGATATGCCCACAAATTCGGCGTTCAGTCCCCATTGTAGAAAATGTTTCCCGGCATCGTAAAATCCTTTGTGTGCGATATTTCCCACATTGACATTCAAATAGTTCCGGGCATAGTTATGAATAACACCTGTACCTATAGCGTATTTAACATCACCGAAATTTTCTTTTCCCAAATCGGTTTCAAGTTCACCCAATAAATATTCACCCAGGATATCATAGGTTTCGGATTCACGGGTTTGGAAACCGGAGGCGATTAATTTGAGTGTTGTTTTTGGGTTCGGCGTATGGGTGACTGAAACCCCTCCATAACGCGAATCAAATTTGTCGGTTTCCGCGCCGTCATAAAACATACGTAATTGAAAAGCTTTGTTGATTAATCCAAAACTTTGGGTTGAATTTTCCGGTTGGAAGTCGAAACGATTTCTGGCATAATTTGCAAAAACATCAACCTGCCAATCTGTATCGAATTGATAGTTTAGGTAAGCCTGTATGTCGGTAAAGGTTGGATTATAAACGCCTTTTGTTTGTTGTGATTGTAAGAGATACTGATTCGATTTTTGCCGGGCACCGACCATGTAGGATAAACGTTTGCGAACAGCAGTGCCTTCAAGGTGTGCCGCCAAACCTAACATACTCAATGACACACTTCCAGCAAACTCTTTGGGACGTTTATAGGTGATATCCAGCACACTACTCATTTTATCACCGTATTTAGATTGGAAACCTCCGGTGGAAAAGTTTACCCCACTCACTAAATCAGGATTGATGATACTCAAACCTTCCTGTTGTCCGCTGCGAACCAGAAATGGGCGATAAACTTCAAAGTCGTTGATGTAAACTAAATTTTCGTCGAAATTTCCACCCCTCACATTGTATTGTGAAGTCAGCTCGTTGTTGTTACTCAAAAATATTTTTAATAAACCCTCAATCCCCTGAACGGTGCTGGGCATTTCGTAATACTTTTTCGGATTGATGGCAATATTGCCTGCCTCATTTCGCTTGCTTTTGTCGGTAATCGTAACGCCGTCTTTTTGGCGGGTATTCCGATTGATGCTAACGGTTAGGTTATAGGTTTCACCATTTTCGATACGTTTATTGATGATTTTAGATTCGAAACCAACATACGTAAATACGATTTGAACGGTGCGATTGGCTGAAACCATGAGCACAAATTGGCCGTCAATACTGGTTTTGGTGCCTTGTGTTTCTCCTTTCACAGAAACGGATACAAATTCTAGCGGAATATTATTTTCATCGGTGACTCTCCCTTTGAGCATTGCACTTTCATTTTGTGCAAATAGGGTATAGCCGGTCAATAGCAAAAGCAACAAAAAGCCTAAATATTTCATGTTACAAGGGAACGAAAATACAGTTAAAAAAGTATTTCCCATCACCTGCAGTCGTTATTTGGCGATGATGTAAATGTACCATGAATGCTTAGGCTAATTCTTGCTGAAATTATCGAGCGAACCTGTTCAGCGTTCGGGAAAAACAATCACCCTAAATTCGTTCAAAGTCGTTGGGATCAACCTGTGTAAAGACATTTTTTTCTTCATGCGGTGCAAGTGGTGTATTCTTGTAAGGAATGCGTAAGAGTGTTTTATTCTTGAGCAGGTATCTTAAAACAGAGTCACTTCTTTTAAAGGTAATGTCCAGCGTATCATTGTGCAATTGATAATTCCCGACTATTTTGTAAAAGTTGCCGTTCTTCTGCTCGGTAATCGTTACTTCGGCATCCTCTTTGAGATTGATAATCGTTTTCACTTTTTCACCTTGCTGATTAGTGACGCTTCCCCGATAGATGCCAAGGAATTCGCGCGTAGCTGCTTCCTGATCACCGGGGATGTATAAACCGTCTTTTGATGCGGGTGTTGAAGATTTTTCGGATTTACTGAGTTTAGAATAACGTTGTTGTTCGTTACAACCGTTTAGTAGCATGGCCCCGATGGCGATGAAACTTAAAAGGGTGAAAAATAATTTCATTGAAGTAGGTATTTAATCTCAAATATGCCCTGAGGGTTGAGCAAACATTGTTATAACAATACAAAAGTACAAATACTTGATCATCCATATGCTAAAAAGATGATAAACCAGGGGGAAAGTCTAAATGTGTCACTTTGGCGTGAGATACGGAAAAAATGGCGCTTCATTGATGAACATATCGATTTAGAGTTGATAATGGTTCTATTGCTTAAAGGCTGCGGAATATGCAGGGTTTAGTCGCCGACGAAGGAGGCGACCGTAGCCCGGAATAGCCCGATCATTGATGGGATGAGAGGTGTTGATGACAGCCCCAAATTCTTCCTAACTTGAACCCAAATTTTGCAGATGGACACAACCAATGGCAAAAACGTATTGGAAAATCGAATACTTCGGCTCATACCGATTACACAATCATAGGAGTTCAATTTCCTCTTTGACTCATTGTATTAAATTCATGTAATATAGGTATTCACCACTTCACAACGCAAATAGTTCTCGAACTATCTGGAGGCTGTTGTTTATCTCACCGGCGCTTCAAGATTCAAGGAAGCGTTCATGGGATAGTCTCGCACGTGCGGGACAGCCCTTGGATGATGACGCTAAAGTTGAAGATGCACGTGAGCAGTGAAAATTAAAAAATGAACTGCAGGCTTATTCAAGAGATTTGACGAATTGCCATGCATTTAAAAAAGTAAAATTCACCCCTGAACGCACTGATATCAAATACTTTCACATTAAACAGTAGCACCTACTTCGTTTCCAGAAGTACCCATTTTTTTTCGAGTTGATTATAGCCGAAGCGATAGAAGGTTTCGGGTTTTTCACTTTGAGCCGCAAGAGAGTAGTTAAACTCCACGCCATAAATCTGAATGTTTCCATACTGATCGAAACGGATTTTTCGGGCTTTGTCATCACCACGAGGCCCGAGTTGGTCTAAACTCAATACAAATTTCAAATCGTTTTTAAAGAAACCTTTTTAATCCAGGCGAACAGACCAGATTTCAGGTAATCGCCCTTTGCCGAAGTAGAGTCTTTTTTCGCCAGTGATACCGCCCACACAAAGTCCGACCGCATCCCCTGCTTCAAATTCGTCCTGAATTTTGCCGGTACCCGGGTCTATCATATAAATCATCCCCATTTCTTTATCGCGTGTACTTCCTCCAACGCTGGATACATAGAGTTTTTTACCATGACAATCGAAATAAATCCCCAACATGCCAAAAGGAACAACACCTTCGGAGGAGTCGATGTCCGGAAGGGAAGTGAATGCATGCATGACGCCGGTTTTAGAATCAATCTTATAAACGGTATGAATGGTTTTCAGGGTATGGTCCATGGTATTAACAACAGGGATGGGAAAACAATAGGCGTTCCCAAAATCGTCGGTCGTTACGGAGGCCATATAACCATGTTGTGACCACGTAGGATGTTGGTATTTTTTAAAGGCTGTATCGGCTGAGGTGGCGGGTGCTTGCAGAAGCAAAACACCTTTATATTGCGTGCCTTCGGTTGAATAAGCCGTGCGTGAAGCAACAAATCCTAATTGGCTGATAAATTCAGCAGGTTTACGGCAAGGTTGACGCCCGATATTGCTGATTTCCTCTTCAGTCATTTTTTCTTCACAAGCCACTAAACAAAGTATACTTAAGAGGAAAAATAAGTAGTTCAAAGATTTCATTTTATTCATTTAATGGGCGTAAACATAGGTCCGGCGAGGCATGGATAAACACGCGTTTTATAGGATCCGTCTTCCAGATAACGTTCGCTCCAGCAATATTGATTTCCGGGTGTATCATCGTTTTTCATTTGACAAACATACCAAAGTACCAGGCTTGCATTGCTGGTCGATTCAGGTTGGGCATCAATAAATTTTTCCGGTCCTTGCTGATAATCGATATTACAACAAGGGCCTATGGTGACCAGATCCTTTTCGCCTTCTTCGCGGTCGGGATGTAAACGGGTGAGATAGAGATAGGGGAAATCACCTCTTCCATCGTCGCCAAACTGACCGCGACCAGGTTCAATCAAGAAGCCTTTTTGATCTTGATCACTCACTTTGTACAAGTAACCTTCTTTAGTGAACGGGGCTTGCGGGGATTGAAGTTTCCATTGTTCTTTATCCCAAGGCAACCACTGTTGACCGTTCCACTCGCTAAATGTATTTTCCTGACCTGCAAAAGAAAAACGCATCACAGGCCGATACGTGCCATTATTGCCGCAACCTCTTCCCAAGCTTGCAACTGCACAGCGGAAACGCCCATCTTTATAAAACTCGAAACGTTGGAGATAGTTGTAATTGCAGGGCAATGGCCATTGTTCAGAGCTAAAATTCTGTTCCAATGCAAATCCGATAATTTGTCCACCATCATTGATTTCGCTCACTCTTGGGCTGCTTATAGCTACCACCGCAGCCTGGCTGAATTCGGGACAACCCACCGCATCACTGTATCCAAAGCCTTCGGTATTGGAGTAGCTGACATGCCAATCAACGACTTTGGCATTATTGAGAACAAGTACATTATTAAAATAAACTTCTGAAATGCGCAGTCCATCGGACGTAGTAATGACATAATTCAGTTTCCATCCAAATTTCTCGAGGTTATTAATCTGTTTGCAGTAGCACTCCATCACCTTATCGAATTTGAGACGTTTTTCACTGATATTTCTCAAAGGTTGTTCGGTACCTGTATTTGTCCATCGGATGCCTACCACGCGATGATCGGTGAGGTCTACAATACACCACAAAGCTTGATCACCTTTGGTAAAAGTGGGAGCCACACATAGGTGCATACTGCGCTCACATTTGGTTCGGTTTAAAGCGGTTTTGGTATTTGCCATCAAGGCTTCAGTTTCACCCGGTTGATACCCGAGGGCGCGTATCACTTCTGGGTTGTTAATGGCAATTTGTATAGCCAGATCCTTGAGATGGACGGGTATATCAGGCTGCGATTCAGGAAGGGTTTGAACAGAAAAAACCTCTTTCTTTCCTAAATCGACCATGGCAGTGGTCGTGAGGTTGAGTGCGAAATTGTACAACTCAACTTTAAAAATTTCGGAAGCATTTCTACCGGCTGGAATTTCCTGTGGCCGGGCTTGATAAACGTTGAAAATCTCGTTGCGAAGAGGTTGACCGGAATCCGGGTCCTTCAGGTTTTTTTGAAATTCGGGAGACAGAAGCGCCAATTCTTGTGCTTGATTTTGTAACGGGTTGAGGTTTTGAAGTCTAATCACCGGATTAGGTGC
>DAIRSC010000183.1:0-5296 GCA_036804585.1 Chitinophagaceae bacterium | reverse complement strand
TTTCAGCTCAAAGCGTCTGTAAATTTTTAAATACAACTCTGCCTGAAAACCATTGCTTACACTTGTTCCTGGGAAATTTTTTATGATTGCCTTGGTCGTGTCAGTATCGTAATCGGGAAAAATTTGATTTTGAAAATCTGTTCGGTAATAGTCCGCACTGAAATAACCAGATAGGTTATTATTTTTTGTGTCAAATTTTTGTGTCAGGTTTACGCCTAAGTTTAGTGATTATTCAGGTTGTAATTGCTCAGCAAAAATGATATCCCTTGAACTAACAAGTAATCCAATATTCTCACTGAATAAGTTTACAGTTCTCCAACCTGTTCCTACATTAGCCCGAACGATGGTTTTGGGTGCTATGTCATATTTCAACAAAGTTCTTGGCGTAACTTGAAAAGCAAATTGATTGTGATAATCGCCCCGAACTCCTGCAATCCAGGTAAGTTTATTATTGAAAAATCGCATTGTATTTTCGGCAAATAGTCCGGGAACGTTTTCCAGTCGTTGATAATTCCCGGCATAAGTCCTTTGCAAAAATGTGTCAGTAAAAACAATATTCTCACGCAAGTTCAAATAACGGTAACTGATACCTGTTTTTAATTCGTTTTTCCCATAATTTAGTTCATATTGAATGTTACCGTATAAATTGGTTTGCTCTGCATTATACTTTACAGTTCCGAAATAGGAGTTTTGTTGTTGATGAAAAGCCGAAGCAAACAAGACGATATTGTGTTTGTCGTTTATCCGATAAGCTGTTTTCGTCCAAATTTCAGGTTGGTTAATATTTACACTTTGGCCGTAAGCACCGGTGCTTCCTTTGTTGCTTTCTGTATTGAAAAAAGTCTGTCCGCCAATGCGTTGTTCGTTGAAAAAACGCAAATTAATTCTACTGTTCCAACCCCAATCTTTCTCATTACCGTATTTCCACTTGTTGGAAATCATATAACGGGTAAGCAATGGTAAGTCAAGGAAATTATCATCATCTCTATCAATTTTATTAGCCGGTTGCACCGTATGAAACGCTGTCAAGTTGCTCCATTTGCCCTCCTTGAAAGCATAGTTAACATTAAAATGTTTCTCCAAAAAATTATTGATATAAGCATTGAGCAATAAGCGGTCTGTTTTATCTGGTTCTTTTGTTTCAACATTGATTTGTCCGCTTATGCTTTCGTAACCCTGCAACACACTATTTGCACCTTTTGAAACATAGATGTTATCAACCAATGTACCCGGAATACTGCTGATGCCATAAGTGTATGACAAACCTTGTATCAGTGGAAAGCCGTCAATCAACACCTGATTGTAAACGCCGGATAGGCCTAAAATGCGAAGTTCTTTTGAGTTCGTGATCACATTGGTGGTTTGTGGTTGCACGGTCGTTTGTGTTTCAAAACAGCCTGCAAGGTCGCAGCAAGCCGATTTTCCAAGTTCCGTTTGCGTTATTTGCTCGGTCTTTATTGATTTGGTGTCTGAAATAATTACTCCGTCCCGTTGTCCTTGAACAATCATTTCATGAAGCGTTTTTGTTTCCTTTAGGCGGAACTCAACAAAGGTTTGATTAGTAATATCCATCGTGTCCGGTGAATGTCCAACATAACTTGCAATGAGTTTTTTATTGGATATATCTTTAGAAGATATTTCAAATTCTCCTTCGTTTCCGGTGGTTACGCCAATGGTCGTTCCAAGCCAATAGACACTTGCTCCTGTGAGCTGTTCTTTTTTGTCGTTGGTTACTTTTCCAAAGATATTTTGAGCTGAAATACCAAACGGAAACATTAAACCAACTATGAGGATATATTTTTTCATTCTCTTGATTTTAAAAGTAGTGCAAGACATTTTAAAACCTTGCATTACAAAAGTTTACTGTTTTGTCTTGTATGGTCTTTCGTCAGGATTTTCGTAACTGCCCGTATTTTCGATTGCTGCAAAAATTTCTTTTTCGCTTACTCTAGTCGGATTGTATTTTACTTCAAAAGTTGACGTTGTGCCTTGTTTCTC
This sequence comes from Chitinophagaceae bacterium, assembly GCA_036804585.1. Lineage (GTDB taxonomy): Bacteria > Bacteroidota > Bacteroidia > Chitinophagales > Chitinophagaceae > OLB11. The sequence goes on along the minus strand of DAIRSC010000183.1, from coordinate 3,298 downwards.
TGCTTTACAACTGCTCAGATTTTTCACTTTCTGTAAATTCGCAGAAATCATTTTTAAGTCCATTGAACAGTTGATACCCTTAACTTCGACGGTTGTTGTTTTCAAACTATCCGTTGATTGATTATTAGTTGTTGTTTGCGAAAACGAACCCTTTGTTTTAGCTGTCAATACGATGATAGCCACAACGAATATTTTTATATATTTCATTTTTCTGATTTTATTTTTTTACAAGAAGAATGTTTGCTCCGAAAAATTTTCGGTGCAAAGTCCAATTGTCTTGCTAAACAAATTTTGGTAGTTGCCAGATGCCGGGAGTAAAATGTGATGTAACAGTTGATTGATATGTAAATTTTTCGTCTGAGAAAACGGTAGGTTTAGGAATACTGATGAATGGTATATTCAAACAAACTAAAATACAAGAACTGCAAAGCTGAAAAGGGTTACAGGATTTTCCTTCAGAGTTGTTGTCTTGATTTTGTTCTTGTGATTTGTCATTGCCGGAAGCTTGGGTGTATTGTTTTCCACAACAAGTTTGTTCTGTGTATGCCCGTAATGAAAGCAAATCAATTCCCGGCTTAACAGCAAGGAACAGAATAAAAGTCGCTATTATGAATATCAGTAATTTCATTGCTCTGTAAAGGTATGATTTGGTTCGTAGTTCTGATACAAATTAGAGCAGGTTATTATAAGATATGGCTTCAAATTTCTGCGTTACTTTGAATTTTTAACGACATCATAATCAACCAGATAAAACTCCATACTTAAAAATTAAAATAGCCTTGAACTTTTTTGCCAAATGACATTTGCAATGGTCTCATTATTAAATTTTCTCAGATAGCGTGAAATAAGATTTTAAAAAATCATCGTTCAAATTCACTGTTGCGGAGATATGATTTTTAAACGCTATTTAAGCATTTCGACTTGCTGTTTTGCCGCAATTGGCTGTGCTTTAGAGGCATGCAATGTATGTCCATTCGCTTTGGCGATACCGGAAAAGTCTTTTTCGGCATGCCTATTTTCATAGCACGTAACTGCATCCCGATAGTGGATAGAAGAGATATGAAAATTATTGTGTATCTCCTTGAGCGAAATATACTCCAACATGTAATGGTATTGAATATTTTCACGATAATCAGCAAGCCCAATTATTTACCTTATCATATTATTTGCGATAGCTTCCGGTCAACAGATCTGAAATGGAACCATAGCCGTATTCGATTGTATGGTAATCTCTGGCATCATTCATCAGGCTATTTTAGGCTAAATGGGCCGGTTCCAGCAGGTAAATTAAAGTGATGATAGCTTATCCACCTTTCACCGATTGGTAACAAGCACCCGGTTGTTGAAGTTAATAAATCCCCTAAATTTGCCTTTTAGGGCTCGGGTCATTCCGTTAAATCCTTCATAAAATTTCAGACTCGAATGAAACAATTTTATACGTTGATCCTGATGATTTGCTCGCTGACCACATTGGCTCAAACATCCATTGTTAAGGGGAAAATTATTCATCAGGATACTAAATTGCCTTTTGCAGAGGTGTCAGTAACCATTCCGAAGGTAAAAGTAGCAACTGCCACGAATGGAGAAGGGGATTTTGTCATCAGTAATGTCCCTTATGGCAGTTGGGAACTCCGATATACCTTTGATGGGGTCAATGAAGAGAGTCTGATGATACAGGTTACAGGCCCGGTCACCAATTTAGATGTGATTGAATTGAAGTCCGTCGATCCGAATAACAACAACTATACATTGGACAATTCAGGCGGAAATGTAGAAGATGCCACATCTAACGATAATAACACGGCGAGTGCATCCGGTCAGAATGTGGCCTCCGTATTAAATGCAGCCCGCGACCCTTATCTGAATGCCGCCACCTTTGGATGGGGACAATATTTTTATCGGATGAGAGGCTATGAAAATGACAATAACCTTCTTTTTATGAATGGAGTTCCGATGAATGACTTGGAAGAGGGTGGTGTATTCTTTAATTCATGGAGTGGATTGAATGATGTGTTCCGTGGGCGAAGTTTGAATTTAGGTTTAGCACCCAATGAATTTAATTTTGGAGGCGTTGGGCTGAACACCTCTTTGGACGCCACAGCTTCAAATCAACGAAAAGGAACACGGATCACATATACTTCTACCAACCGTTCTTATCGTAATCGTTTAATGTTAACGCATTCCTCCGGGTTGATGAAAAATGGCTGGGCTTATTCGCTGTCTGTATCCCGACGATGGGCTCAGGAAGGTGCAATTCCCGGTACTTTTTATGATGGGTTAGCCTATTATGCCGCCGTGGAAAAAAGATTTAAAAAACAAGGTATCAACCTCATGATTGTTGGGTCTCCGGTAACACGGGGTAAAGTTGGACCAGCCACCAAAGAAGCCTTTGAACTGGCCGGAACCAATCTATACAATCCTAACTGGGGTTATCAGGGTGGAGAAGTGCGTAATTCAAGGGTGTTCAAATCACATGCTCCAATGGCGATACTAACTCACGATGCCCGCCTTTCAGAAAATACCATTTTGACAACGGCCATTTCTTATCAAACAGGGGAAACATCAACCACTTCTTTTGATTGGTATAATGCTGCCGATCCTCGTCCGGATTATTACAAATACATGCCAACTTACATTGATTCTCCAAGCGCGACCAAAGAAGCTATCGATTGGTATAATGCCCATCCGGAAGATCATTATTTACAAGTTCAGTGGGATCGATTATACGAGGCTAACAGAATGAATAAAAAATCGGGATTTGACCGCTCCATTTATATATTGGGAGCAGATGTGGAAGCCTCTCGTAAAATCAATGCAGCCGTGAACCTCGAAAGCATTGTGAATGATCATATAGTCCTTTACACAGGCCTCAGTTTTCAAAATCAAAAGAACCATAATTTCAGAAGGGTTGAGGATTTACTCGGTGGCGATTATTGGGAGAATATCAATCAATTTGCCGAAGATGGCATTTTGGGGAGTGCGGTTTCTGTATTGCTGAATATGGATGATGCTTCTACCCGAAGAGAAGTGGGCGATGAATATGGTTACAATTATAATATCCATTTTAATAAAGCCAATTGGTTTGGACAAGGTGTGTTTACTTATAACAAAATTGATTTTTTTCTGGCTGGTGAATTAGGATATACCGGTTTTTATCGCGAAGGAATTTACCGGCATGGCTTGTTCCCGAATAATTCAAAAGGAAACTCATCCACCTTGACTTTCTTTAATTACAAAGCAAAAGCTGGGGTGACTTACAAATTAAATGGCCGTAATTATTTATACGCCAATGGAAGTA
>DAIRSC010000182.1:0-5300 GCA_036804585.1 Chitinophagaceae bacterium | reverse complement strand
ATGTGGCTGCAATCCGAGCATCCCAATTAGGTTTCAAAACAGCAGTGATAGAAAAGGAAAGCCTGGGTGGCATTTGTCTGAATTGGGGCTGTATTCCTACCAAGGCGCTTTTAAAATCTGCTCAGGTTTTTGAATATTCTAAGCATGCTGCAGACTACGGTGTGCTGGTTGAAAATCCTAAGGCTGATTTTGGCGGGATGATCAAACGTAGCAGGGGAGTAGCCGATAAAATGAGTAAAGGTGTTCAATTCCTCATGAAGAAAAATAAAATTGATGTTATCATGGGTTTTGGAAAAATTAAGGATAAAGGAAATGTCGAGGTCACATCTTCTGATGGAAAAGTAACGGCGTATTCCTGTAAACATATCATTATCGCAACCGGTGGACGGGCAAGAGCCCTGCCAAATTTACCTATAGATGGCAAGAAGGTGATTGGTTATCGCGAAGCCATGGTATTGACTGTGCAACCCAAATCAATGATTGTGGTTGGCAGTGGTGCCATTGGTGTTGAGTTTGCATACTTCTATAACAGCATTGGAACTAAGGTGACTATCGTAGAATTCATGCCGAGAATTGTACCGGTAGAAGATGAGGATATTTCCAAAGAATTGGAGAAGAGTTTCAAAAAGCAGGGCATGAATATCATGACCAATGCATCTGTGGAAAGCGTTGATACCTCAGGGCCGGGTGTAAAGGCAAGTGTGAAAACCGCGAAGGGAGTGGAAGTGCTTGAGGCTGATATCGTTTTAAGCGCAGTAGGCGTGGTTGCCAACATCGAAAATATTGGGTTGGAAACTGTAGGAGTAAAAACGGATAAGGGACGTGTATTGGTGGATGCATTCGGACAAACAAACATTCCGGGTATCTATGCCATTGGAGATATTTTACCTACCCAGGCACTCGCACATGTGGCAAGTAAAGAGGCCATCGTTTGTGCGGAAAATATTGCCTTTATGGAGAAAAAAAGTTCCCATAAACCTGAACCTATCGATTATGGTAATATTCCGGGATGTACTTATTGTAGTCCGGAAATAGCCAGTGTGGGTATGACGGAAAAGGCGGCGCGCGATGCAGGTTATGAATTAAAAATAGGTAAATTCCCATTTGTGGCCAGTGGTAAAGCTGCTGCATCCGGAAATACGGATGGATTTGTAAAAGTTATTTACGATGCCAAATATGGTGAATGGTTAGGCACTCACATGATTGGAATGAATGTAACCGATATGATTGCAGAAACCGTTCTTGGACGTAAGTTGGAAACAACCTATAAAGAAGTATTAAATGCGGTTCATCCACATCCGACTTTAAGTGAAGCGGTTAAAGAAGCAACAGCCATGGCTTACGGTGAAGCAACCGATATATAAATTGTGAACAAAACCTTTTAATCGAACGACGCCCTTTATAGGGCGTTGTTCTTTCAATGTATGATGCAAAAATTTCATCCCAATTCGGCACTGGTCTTCAAACAAACCTTGTTGCTATTGGGAATATTTACCATTATACGAATCTTGTTTCGTTTGATTCATGCTGTTTATTTTGAGCAGGTTGATTGGGCTGAGATGTTGTCTGTTTTATTGTGGGCTTTGCGTTTTGATTTATCAGTCATCTTCATCCTGAATGGAATTTATTTTTTAGCCATTTTACTTCCGATGAAATGGACGGCTTCAAAATCATTTCTGAATTATTTGCAAATACCCTTTCTCCTGATCAATTCAATAGCGTTTTTATTTGATTTGGCGGATATCGGTTATTATCCTTATGTACGAAAACGGATGACTGCTCAGGTTTTTGATCTGATTGGAAATCAATCTGATTTTATCGATTTACTGCCTTCCTATCTCATCAAATTCTGGCACGTTTCATTGAGTATTCTTCTTTTTTTAGGATTGTTTATTCTGATTAATCGAATATTTTTTCGGCAACAAAAAGAAATCACAGCTCCATTTTCGATTGCGTGGACTTCGATACAATGGATGATTTTTGCGGGTCTGTCTATATTTTTTATTCGTGGTGGATTACAATTAAAACCGATCCAAACATCAACTGCGTTGTTGTATGTGAACAATGAAAAGATTCCCTTGGTTGTGAGTACTTCTTTTTCAGTTTTACACTCATTCGAACAAAAGGGGTTAAAGCCTTTGAATACATTTTCTGATCAAATGCTACCTCAATATTTTAATCCCATCAAAAAATATCATCGAGGTGAAAAATTACAAACAAGCAATGTAGTGGTGCTTGTCCTGGAGAGTTTTGGAAAGATGTATACAGGTCTCGGCGGTCGTAAAAGTTATACACCGTTTTTGGATAGTTTGTCGAATCATACCTTTGTTTTTGATCAGGCTTTTGCCAATGCATTTACCTCCGGAGATGGCTTGCCTGCCATACTAACAGGGATTCCCCATGTCATGCAGGAATCGCTGGCATTTTCGCCATATGCCACGAATCAAATGGAAAGTTTGCCCGCATTGTTGAAGCCCTATGGCTATCATTCAGTATTTTTTCATGGAGGCAGCAATGGAACCATGAATTTTGATGCTTTGGCAAAAAATATGGGTTTTGATGCGTATTACGGCCGAACCGAATATGGTAACGACCGAGATTACGATGGCACATGGGGCATCTGGGATATTCCGTATTTGCAATATTGCCAAAAGGAATTATCGCAAATGAAACAACCTTTTCTGGCCAGTATTTTTACATTGAGTTCGCACGAACCCTTTGCTTTGCCGGATGATTTTCAGGATCCTGCCATTCGATCCCTGAAAGGAATTCAAAGAGGAATTTGTTACACCGATCTGGCCCTGAAACAATTTTTTGCTGAAGCTTCAAAAACAAGCTGGTTTAAAAATACATTGTTTGTAATCACAGCAGATCATAGTTATTTAGCAGGCATTGATTCCTTTGGTTATTACAATGCCAATATGGGTTTGTATGCCATTCCTGTGATGTTTTTTCATCCAGGGTTTTCAGCATTTAAAGGACGGAATCATCAGGTGATGCAACAAATCGATATATTGCCAACGATACTGGATTTGTTGCATTATCCCGATTCATTTTATGCCCTAGGAAGTAGTGCCTTAGATTCTAATCGCAAAGGTTTTGTCTTTAATCAAATGGACAATTATATTCAGTTTTTGCACGGAAATAGGTTGTTGACTTTTCAGGACACCCTGCTCACTGCCGCTTATGACTGGCCTACTGATAGCCTGATGCGGTATCCAATTTCCTTAAAAGATTCCCTCATTGCTGAATCATTAAAATTTTATCAGGCCTTTCGGCAAACATTAGTCAATGATTTGATCAACGACAGGCATTCTTTGAAATCGAGGTAATTTCATTTTATTAACTATGCATTATTGTTAATGGTGAAGGCTGAATTTCAGGTTTTTAAAGGGAAAAACTTAGCTTTGCCCTTCTAAAAATAATCGTATCATATGTCAACATTATCAAAAGCAAACATTGACTTACAATTACCTTACAAAGTAGCCGACATGAGTTTGGCTGATTGGGGACGAAAAGAAATCCGTCTAGCCGAAGCTGAAATGCCGGGTTTAATGGCTATCCGGGCTGAATATGGATCTCAAAAACCATTAAAGGGTGCAAGAATTGCAGGTTGTTTGCATATGACTATTCAAACAGCTGTTCTCATTGAAACCTTGGTTGAGTTGGGGGCAGAAGTGAAATGGAGTTCTTGTAATATCTTCTCTACCCAGGATCATGCCGCTGCTGCTATTGCTGCAGCAGGTATTGGCGTTTTTGCCTGGAAAGGTCAGTCTTTGGAAGAAGCTGATTGGTGTATTGAGCAAACCTTGTTTTTTGGAAGTGAAGATCGCCCATTGAATATGATTTTGGATGATGGTGGTGATTTGACCAATATTGTTTTTGATAAATACCCTGAACTGATTCAACATATTAAAGGCTTAAGTGAAGAAACTACAACAGGCGTTCATCGTTTATATGAGCGTATGGAAAAAGGTACCCTGCCAATTCCGGCCATCAATGTAAATGATTCAGTCACCAAATCAAAATTCGATAATAAATATGGTTGTCAGGAATCATTGGTAGATGCCATTCGCCGTGCTACGGATGTGATGATGGCTGGCAAAGTTGCCGTTGTTGGAGGTTATGGAGATGTTGGTAAAGGAAGTGCAGCTTCCCTGCGCGGTGCAGGTGCTCGGGTGATTGTTACGGAAATTGATCCGATTTGCGCTTTACAGGCTGCGATGGATGGGTATGAAGTAAAGAAAATGATAGATGCTGTTCAGGAAGCAGATATTATCGTTACTGCCTCAGGTTGTCGTGACCTCATCACCGAACAGCATTTCCGTGTCATGAAGGATAAAGCCATCGTTTGTAATATTGGACATTTTGATATTGAAATTGATATGTCCTGGATGAATCAAAATTATGGCCATACCAAAAATACTATCAAACCACAGGTAGATATGTATACTGTAGATGGAAAAGATATTATCATTCTGGCCGAAGGCCGATTGGTTAACCTGGGTTGTGCTACAGGGCATCCAAGTTTTGTGATGAGTAACTCATTTACCAATCAAACATTGGCTCAAATTGAGTTATGGACCAATGGCGATCAATATGAAAATAAAGTCTATGTATTGCCTAAACATCTGGATGAAAAAGTTGCCAGATTGCATTTGAAAAAAATTGGTGTTGTGTTAGAAGAACTGACCAACGCTCAGAGTGAATATTTAGGGATACCGGTTTATGGTCCTTATAAAACAGATCATTATCGTTATTAATCTTCATCATCAAGGTAACAACCGCCTCATTTTGAGGCGGTTATTTTGTGCCTTAATTTCTTGACCCTAAATTTTGCAGTTGGACACAACCAAGGGCAAAACGAATAAGAAAATCAAACACTTCGGCTAAATGGCCTCAGGATGATTTTCTTATCAGGGCTTCCGGGTGAATCCTTTACAGGCTTTGTTTACAGTATCTAAGTGCCTTGCCACTGTACACTTTCGGTTAAACGTATTAATTGGAACCCCAACTTTAAAATAGAATGACCTTTTTTTCAATAAGAAAGAATCCCAAACTTTTGCCTACTTTTGAGCCTCAAATAAGAATGTATGAAAAAGATATTTGTTTTGATGTTTGGAATGATGAGCGTGGTTTCTTGTAATGAAGAAAGCAAGGACACTAGCCCGGATCAGAAAACCGAAGTCCAGGCGGCAAAAGTGGAATATTTCGGAGAGAAAATTTCCGAAGATGGCGCATTGCCTACCGACAGTTTGAAAACCATGATAGCTACTGATACCCTCCTGAATTGTAAACTG
>DAIRSC010000181.1:0-5331 GCA_036804585.1 Chitinophagaceae bacterium | reverse complement strand
GATTCTGAATTTAAAAAGCAGCAATTAACGCTGCCCCTGACCGAAACGCAATGGCTCAATCCACTTTCCCCACTGAGTATCTCGGAAAGAATTCATCAAATTAAAAAACAGTTTTTGAGTGATTTGATTCATTTTCGTTGGGATAAGATATACTCCACCTGGAAACGATGGAATTATTTTCGTCACAAGGAACAAGAAATGGTTTCCGTTAAGAATCAAGTGCTCATTAAAAAAGAATTTTTGTTTTTAAAGAATGTTTGATCAGGTTTCTGTCATTGTACCGGTTTATAATGCCGAGGAATATCTGGAAAAGGCCGTACATTCTATTCTTCAATTTGAAGAAGTTGCAGAGGTACTGTTGATTGAAGATGGTTCGCCGGATCAGTCATTACAAATTGCTCAGGAACTTCAAAGCCGGTATACCGGTAAAGTAAAATTGTTGCAACATCCGGGCGGTATCAACAAAGGGGCCGGTGCGAGTAGAAATCTTGGATTAAAAGAGGCCAAGGGAAATTATATTGCTTTTTTGGATGCAGATGATTTTTATTTGCCCACCCGATTTGCCCAAGAAAGAATCATATTTAAACAGCGCCCGGATGCTGAGGGTGTGGACGGTGCGATTGGTGTTCATTTTTATTCAGATAAGGCTCGCGATATATTTTGTAAACAAATGGATATTCCCATTTCGGAAGCTGAAAAATATTTAACAACCATTCGGGAGAATCTCCAGCCGGAGGAGGTCTTTGATGCGCTTTGGGGGGTAGTTCGGAAAAATACCGGTTACTTCTCCCTGGATGCATTTACGATTCAAACATCGGCCATACGCAAACATCAATTGCAATTTGATGAATCCTTGCGCCTACACCAGGATACAGAGTTCCTTTGTCGTTGCGCTTATTTCTGTAAATTATATGCCGGTAGTATCCATGATGCAGTTTCCATGCGAGGGGTACATGAGGAGAATAGAATGATTGCTATTCGGAATGTTCGTCAAACGGCCTATCATCGTTTTCTGTTTTATGAGGTGGTGGAACAATGGGCTCAAAAAAATAAATTACCTGCTATTTATTTGAATCACTTTAAAATTCAAAAATGGGTGCAAGCTTTGTCGAAAGAACATTTTTGGAAACGGGTGACAAGTTATTTGAGAATCAGAGTCATCGAAAAGGATTTTTTTAAACGGCGATTGTTTAAACCTGTGCATCAAAAACTATTTGAACAATCTTTTCTGCGAAAAATTTATATGAAATGGGTGATGTTATTTTTGAAAACGGATTAAGTCATGAGGGTTTATCAAACGATTCATAAATACAGACCGCATATACCACTTTTCGAAGCCAGGCATGGAATCACCGATGATTCTCAACTCAGTTTTGCTGAATTACAGGCTCTCATTATTCAAGATGGATATGCAGCTGCCTATATTTTGGAGCCTGCTTTACATGGAAAAACCGACGAGGTATTTTATACCATTTGGGATTACGAGCGACTTCAATTTTTATGGGCGAAGGAAAATGGCTTAAATACCACGGATTTAAACCTCATTAAAAAAGCGCAAATTGATTGGTTTAAACCGGATGTTTTTTATAATATGTCGGCATTTCGCGATGATCAATTTATTCAGCGATTTCCATTGCCTAAAAATATTTTAAAAGTGAGCTGGTTTGGTGTTGTACAGGCATGGCCGGAAATGCAGGAAGACTATGATATCCGTCTGACTTTACACAAGCCCTATCTGGAAATTTGGAAACAAAAAAAATTGACTTCCTATGAAATGCAACCATCTTTTTGTGAATACTGGGATTCTCTCCGAAAGCCTGAACCGCAGATAGATTTTATGGCTTATGGCCAATGTGTATCCGGTTTTTTTAGTCATCGTAATGCCATTTTTGAGGAGATGCTCAAACATCATGATGAATATGACATGCAGTTTTATTTGCAGTATAAAGAAGAATTTGCACCACTCATCAATGTGAAATTTTTGAGAAGGATTACACGGCGCAGGGTATTTCCGACGCCCAATATCGAAAAGTATGCACGTGCACCTTTGTATGGTTCAACCTTGTATGAAAAAGTCGCAAATTCAAAATACACGGTAAATGCTTATGGAAATTTTAATACCCATTTTAAAAGTAATATGCGTTTATTTGAAGCAATAGGATGTGGGAGCATTCTGCTTTCGGAGAATGGTCTCTATCCGGATGGTTTTGTAGAAGGTGAAAATTATATTGGATATGATACTGTGGATCAACTGATTAAAAGACTGCCCGAACTGCAAGCCAATTATCCTCAATGGCGTATAGAAATGGAACCACATATGGATCGCGTAAGAAAACAGTATTCTAAACATAACCAATGGCTGAGGTTTTGCGAGGTTGTTCATAAACAGTTAATATGAAAGAAGTGATGATTCATCCGAAAGCGGATGTGCAATCCGTAAATATTGGACAGGGAACCCGGATCTGGCAGTTTTGTGTCGTACTTGCGCAGGCCCGAATTGGCGAAGATTGTAATATCAACTGTCAGGTACTCATCGAAAATGATGTGCGCATTGGAAACAGAGTCACCCTCAAGCCGGGTGTACAAATATGGGATGGTGTAGAATTGGAAGATGATGTATTTATCGGTCCTAATGCGACGTTTACCAACGACCTTTTTCCGAAATCCGGAAATCGACAATTTCAACTCAAAAGAACACTTATTAAAAAGGGGGCATCTATTGGAGCCAATTCAACTATTCTGGCCGGAATAACGATTGGTGAAAATGCGCTCATTGGTGCAGGTTCAGTTGTAACTAAGGATGTTCCGCCACATGAAATCTGGATTGGCAATCCGGCCAAATTTTTACGTAAAAATGATTAAATTTCTAAACCTTCAACAGGTCAATCTCAAACATGCCCCCGAAATTGAATCACGACTTCTGAATGTATTTCGGAGTGGATGGTATTTGTTGGGTGAGCAAAATCAAATATTCGAGAATAACTTGAAAGCTTATATCAGGGTACCTCATGCCATAGGTGTGGCCAATGGATTGGATGCATTACGACTGATTTTAAAAGCCTATATCGAGTTGGGTGTAATGAAGCCTGGCGACGAAGTCATTGTTCCGGCCAATACCTATATCGCATCATTACTGGCTATTACCGATAATGGACTGGTACCTGTTTTGGTAGAGCCTGATGAAAATACTTTTAATATAGATATCCAACAGATTGAAAAAAGTATTACCTCCCGTACAAAGGCAATTATGATCGTGCATTTGTATGGGCGAATTGTTTTTGACGAAATGCTGAAGGAATTATGTCAAAAATATCAACTCAAATTAATTGAAGACAATGCACAGGCCATCGGTGCTCGGTATGGAAATATTCGTAGTGGCGCATTGGGCGATGCGGCCGGATTTAGTTTTTACCCGGGAAAAAATTTAGGCGCAATGGGCGACGCCGGTGCGGTTACTTGCCACGATGATGAATTAGCCACCATCATTAGGTCCTTAGCCAATTATGGTTCTTCTAAAAAGTATTTCAACGATTATGCAGGTTTGAATAGTCGTTTGGATGAACTGCAGGCAGCCGTGCTGGATGTGAAATTAAAATTCATTGATGATGAAAACGCACAGCGCCGGCAAATTGCCAAACATTATCTTTCGGAGATTAAAAATGAAGAAATTCTCTTGCCGCAAATGCCGGTCAATGAGGATGAGCATGTATGGCATTTGTTTGTGATTCGTTCCAATCAGCGCAATCAACTTCAACAATATTTGACCAATCATCAAATTCAAACACTCATTCATTATCCGGTTCCACCACATCTGCAAAAGGCCTACGAGTATCTCAATAAAAAGCCCGGTGATTATCCGATTACGGAACGGATGGCTGAAACTTGTTTGAGTTTGCCCATTTGGCCGGGACTTAAAGATGTAGATGTTGCAAAGGTGATTCAGGTGATCAATGATTTTAAGTAAACCATTAAATCGACCGCCGTTTCCCGTTATAGGCAGGATATTTAATCTTGTATGCCTATTTTAAAACCCATTCAATTGACTGATCAAGCACTGGTTACCATCGGTATCGCTTCTTATAATCATGCGCGATATATATGTGAAACGCTCAACAGTATTCTTCATCAGTCCTATCAAAATCTTGAAGTCATTATTCACGATGATGCTTCGAAAGATGAATCGATTGAAGTGATTGAGAATTGGTTAAGGCTTCATGGTGACGAGCGTTTTAGACTGATTAAAAATACTGAAAATGTAGGTGTTTGCAAATCATTCAACAGAATCATTGCTTGTAGCCAAGGTGAATATCTCGCATTTATCGCTTCTGATGATCGTTATCTGCCGGATTTTGTGACGAATCGAGTTCATCAGCTCACATCATCTTCAGCCGATGTGGGAATAGTTTATTCTCCAACCTATTTAATGAATGAACAAGGTGAACGAATCGGTGTTGAAGAACGAAACTTTTGGCCAAGTGGATGGATTTTTGAAGAGATGTGTAAATTGAATAACTCCATTTGTAAACCGTTTACTTCGATGGTACGTCGCAAAGTATATGAACAGATTGGCCCATACGATGAAACACTCATTTTTGAAGATTTGGATTTTTTTTTCCGTGCAAGCAGACGATGGCAAATAAAATTCGTCATGGACATAGAAACTGAATATCGTGTATCGGCCAATAGTCTCGGAACTACTTTAATGAGTACTGCAAGTGGTTTAGATGGGATGTCTGTCGTTTTACAGAAACAACTCGGCGTATGTCATGAAACGAATTTATTGATAGCTCGTCGCTTACGAAAAATCGCTATGCGTAAAAAGGATTTGGGTTTTTCAGCTTGGCAAAATGATTTGAAAATTTCTAATCGTTATCATCGTTCATTGCTGGATCATCTTTATTTATATGCTTATCCAGTCATGGATTTGTTCCGGAAAAAAAAGGAACAATCGTAGTATGAAAATATTATACATCTGTAACGAATATCCTCCCCATCTGCATGGTGGTATCGGGAGCTTTACGCGTGATATTGCAGAGGCCATGTATCAAAAAGGACATGAAGTAGTCGTTTGGGGTGTGTATCCTGAATTGGATTATTGTAAAGAGGAGTGTATCAATGGAGTAAGGGTTTATCGTTTGAAAGGCCGTAAAGATTCCGGCCGTTTCAATGCCTTTCTGTACCGATATGAATTTTATCGACAATTAAAACGTTTTTTAAATAAACGTCACTTTGATATTGTAGAATGTCAGGAGTGGCGCGGACTCTTACCGCTTGGTTTAAACCATCCGGGATTCATCGTTCGATTACATGGCGCGGCTTTTTTCTTCGATT
>DAIRSC010000180.1:0-5335 GCA_036804585.1 Chitinophagaceae bacterium | reverse complement strand
TCCAAAACTATTTAGGGCTTGCTGATTAACGTGAAAATAGTTGATTCCAGTACATGATGGAGTAATTTTCGTTCATTTAGATGCACAATAATTTTTCATATCACCTCAATAAGCTTGCAGTTTTTCTCTGATTTTGACTTTTCGAGAGCATTTCAAAAGTCATTTGGAAAATAAGTTCAAGGCTTTTTGAATTTTAAGTATTGAGTGATCTTGTTAATCATGATATCGTTAAACGTTCAAAGTAACGCAGAAGTTTGAAGCCAAATGACTTAGCCAATTATTTTTGATTGTTTTGCAACGGTCTCTTTTTACATACATCTTCAAATTCGGCGTCATCTACCAAGGACTGTATCAAAGTACTACCCCTTGAAACGCTTCCTTGAATTTGAAGCGCCTCTATAATAATCAGCAAATCCTATGTATCGTTGGAATTGGTATAATTGGCCTCCGTATGATTTTATAATATTCTCATATACTTGATCTATCATATACATAAGTACTATTCTTCATCCTTATTTTTTAAGGCCATCAATAATGTGTACGCTCCGTGTGTTACAATCTTTTCTGAGCCGGACCAACCGGGATGTGTCACTTGAATATATCCATTATAAATATTTCCGGTACTTACTTCTGTCATATCATATTGCAAAGGACCACCACTTATAAAAACATATTCTTTACCCTCAAAACGTACAACAGCATCCTCAGGTAAAACGTTTCCGGATTGTTGAAAAGTTTGTATTTCGGCATTCATATACATACCGGGCAATAATTTTTGGTTATTTGGATTCAGATGACAATGGACCTCTACCCTTTTGTCCAAGGCCACAGACTGACCAATCAGGATGACTTCACCGTAAATGATTTGGGTGGTATCCTGATTGGGATATGCCTTTACCTTCTCACCAATACGAATCATTGGTAAATCCTTTTCAAATACATGCAAAGTCAAATGCATATCGTTTGGATTAATGAGTTCAAACAGACTTTCCTGTGCTGATACCATAGAACCATTACTGACCATCACAGCATTGATATAAGCATCTGAAGGTACGATTAAAGGAACTTCACTGCTCATTTGTCCATTTAAAGGAATATGAAGGGTATTACATTTTTGCTGAATGGCTTTTACTTCATACTGCTGCTCTTCGTAACGTGCTTTGGCAATTTGCATCACCTTTTCACTGCTTGCGCCGGCATCAAATAATTCTTTTTGTCGGATATAATCTTTATACAACAAAGATTCGTTGGACTTGGCTGTATAATATTCCTTTTGAAACTGGATGTATTGAGGATCCTGCAATCGAGCGAGAATTTGTCCTTTTTTTACAAAAGTTCCGGGCAATAACTCTTCGAAACGGATTAAACCGCCTACCGGAGAAGCAATTCTTAAAATATTTTGTGGAGGTGCTTCGATTTCGCCCTGCAATTGAATAGTCATAGGCAAATTAATTTCCTTTAATGTCCAAGTTTGTATTTGTGCATTCCGATGTTGTTTTTCGGGCAACAGCACACGATACTCAGGTTGATTTGCGGTTGTCTGAATTTCCGTGTCTGATTTCAGGCTACATGCTGACAATCCGAATATGCTTAAGATAAATAATAAATTTTTCATTTAAAATTGATGTTTTTGATTGGATAAAATATTGTCGGCAGTCCAGATGATTTCTTCCTGAAAGGCTTCTTTTCTGGCAATACAATCAACACGCCGACAAATACCGCATTGACTTTCAGGAACGCAGCCATCGATATGTATAAAAAATTCCACCCTTTCCTGAAAATGCTCACTGAGAATAGCTGTCAAAGAATCGAGAATATCATGAGCCTGATTGATATTCAGGTAATAAGCTACTGTTAAATGGCAATCAATATGATAAAAACCTGCATAATTAATCACTCGCATATTATGTACATCCAACCATTCAGGTTTTCGATGCTCGTTGAGCACATTGACAATATCATTGATGAGACTTTCATCATGTTCATCCATGATTCCGGATATCGATTTTCTTAAAATAGTATATCCTGTTCTTAAAATGAGTAAGGCAAAAAGTATGGCGGTCCAACTATCCAAAGGTGCATAACCGGTGATACGAATAAAAAGCACACCTAATAACAACCCAATTGTTGAATAAGTATCTGATTTCAAATGAGCTGCGCCGGATAACAAAATAGGAGAATGTTCTTTTTCCGCTTTTCGTTCGATATAAAGCGCCATCAGGTAGTTGATGACACCTGTCGAAGCCATCAAAATCATCCCGACATCCAATTGATGCAATTGATGTGGATTCTTCAAGTTTAAAAGTGCCTCATAAATAATCAGTAAACCTGCCACACTGATTAGCGTACCCTCAATAGCTGCGGAAATAAACTCCACCTTACCATGTCCATAAGGATGTTCTCGATCGCGGGGTTTCGCCGCCAATATCATACTATACAATCCAATCATTCCAGCCACGACATTTACTGTACTCTCCAGGGCATCGGTAAGAATAGCCACTGAATCAGTGATGAACCAGGCCAATATTTTGATGACAAAAAGGAACAAAGAAATGCCTACGAGCATTTTTTGCATCCGTATCGAAACAGTTTTACTCTGTGGCATATTCGTTTGTTAGGTATTGTTGTTGAATCAGTAACTGATTTCTTTCGCGGATACAATGCAGATAAGCCAGATCGGAATCAAATATTTCCTGCATACTCTGAATCCACTCCAGATAGTCTAAAGACCCATTTTTAAACTTTAAAGCGACCAGTAATTTCATACTTTCAGTAGACGGCAGAATTTCTTTTTCATATTGTATTACCTGTGCGTCATACTTTGCTCGTTTATGATTGAGTTGCCTCTGCTTTAATTTGAGCATTTCTAGCGCTTCATTTTTTTGAACATCGATGGCCTTAGATTCTAAACTAAAAGCCGCCATACGTTTATTGATACTCTTATTAAACAAAGGTAGGTTGAATGAAAGAACACCGTAGGACAAAATGGGGCCTGCAGAGGAAATTTCGCCAGGGGTTCGAAAAGTTTGAAACACATAACCTGCTGAGATTTCAGGTAATTTTTTCATTTTCTCTAAATAGTTTTTCGCCGATTGAATAGATAATCTTTTTTGTATGGATAAAACCAAAGGATGCTCATCTAAGTTTTGCTCCAAATTTCCGGGTAAATACTTCAAATCATCATTGACAACTTCAAACGTCGTTTGATCGTTCATTAAGAAACGTAGATGATCTTTTTCTGCTTGAATGTCGCTGATACAAGCTTGTATGGCTATCCGGATTTTTTGTCGGATCAGTTTTGTATGCTGGAGTTCAAGCAAATCACTCTCTCCTTTTTGATGACGTAATTCCGCTATTCTAAAAAATTCGGCAAAAGCCAATTCCTGTTCACGAAGCAAGGCTAATTTCTTTTGACTTAAAAGGATATCGTAAAACAATCGGGTCACCATGGCCTTTACTTGGATTTCAGAAATCTGTTTTTGAATGACCTGATGTTCCCATATCTTTTGATTCATGGCCTGATCTGCCCGATAAACTGGAGGTAAAGAAAACGATTGTACATCCCCATATTTTACATCAAAAGCCGGACCGTTAAATTGTCCCACTTCACTTTGAAAATTGGTCATCCCAGTCCTTTGTCTGATTTCACTTATTTTTTGCCAATATTCATTTTCTAAAGACAAGCGTTGTATCGTAAAATTGTTTTCAAGGGCCTTTTCAATGGCAGATTGAAGAGACAGACTTGATTGTGCCTGTACAGCAGTAAAACCAACCCCACAAAACAAAAAAATCAACAATGTCGTCAAGATTTTTCCTTTCTTCAAATTCATTCTGATGGCCCCTTCTATCCATAAATAAATCAAGGGTAAGATAAATAAGGTGAGCATGGTAGCCAATACCAAACCACCAATAACCACCGTCGCCAATGGTCGTTGTACTTCAGCACCAGCACCTTGACTCAAAGCCATTGGCAAAAAACCTAAAGACGCTACCAGGGCCGTCATGAGTACCGGGCGTAAACGCGTTTGAGTGGCTTTTAATACCATTTGTTGAAGATTTGACTGAGACTCTGCTCTTTGTTTATTAAACTCAGCCAATAATACAATTCCATTCAACACTGCCACTCCGAATAAAGCGATAAAGCCTATGCCTGCACTGATACTAAATGGCATACCCCGAAAGGCCAGTAATAATATCCCACCTATTGCGGATAGCGGAATTGCCGTATAAATGATGAGCGCTTGTTTAACGGAGTGAAACGCAAAAAACAACAGCACAAAAATGAGGAAGAGAGAAATAGGAACCGCTATCGATAATCTGTTTTTGGCTTCATTTAAATTCTCAAATGCACCTCCAAATACAGTAAAGTATCCGTGCTGAAATTGAATCGCTCCGTTGATCTTCTTTTTCAATTCATCAACCACACCTTCAACATCCCTTCCTCGAACATTAAATCCCACTATGATGCGTCGTTTGGCGTCCTCTCGTTGAATCTGATTCGGACCGTCTATAATATCCACCGAAGCTAAATGTTGTAATGGCACTTGAATATCATTATTACATGGAATCAACAAATTTCGGATATCCTGCAAATTATTTCGTGAACCTTCATCCAACTTCACGACAATTTCGAATCGCTTTTCATCTTCATAAACCATTCCTGCCGAACTTCCGGCGAATGAGGTATTCACGATGCGATTAACGGCTTCAATACTGGTTTGATACTGTGCGATAGCCAAACGATTATATTTAATCACAATTTGGGGCATACCTGAAATAGGCTCCACATATACATTTTTTACCCCTTCTATCGTCTTGACTACATTACCTAAACGAGCGGCGTATTTCGACAAGGTATCCAGATTTTCTCCAAAAATTTTGCAGACCACATCCTGTCGTGCTCCCGTCATCAGTTCATTGAAGCGCATCTGAACCGGATATTGAAACCCAGCCGTTACACCCGGAATCTCCTTAAGTGCTTCACCCATTTTTTCAGCCATTTCATCAAAACTTTTTGCAGACTTCCATGTTTCTTTGTCTTTCATAATTACCATCATATCACTGGCTTCCATTGGCATTGGATCGGGGGGCACTTCACCACTTCCAATTTTTGTCACAACCTTCTCCACCTCCGGAAAACGTTCCAATAAAATATGAGCTGTTTTTTGGGTTTCCCGTACGGTCGTATGCAGATTACTCCCGGTTAAAACCCTTGTATCAACAGCGAAATCTCCTTCTTCCAAAACAGGGATAAATTCACCCCCTAATTGCATCAACACAAAAATGGCAAGCACTAACAAAACAAGTCCCGAATTTAAAACCAGACGAGGATATT
>DAIRSC010000179.1:0-5370 GCA_036804585.1 Chitinophagaceae bacterium | reverse complement strand
CATGATATCGTTAAAAATTCAAGGTAACGCAGAAATTTGAAGCCGAATGACCTAGCCAATTATTTTAGATCGTTTTGCATCGGTCTCAATATTTGAATGAACCGATTTATACTGACTTAAACGTTTGCAGACTCTCGTCCAAAAAGACGATACTAAAATTTACGTTAAAAAAATACGCTTCAGAGGTTCAAATCCTTGGATAATCTTTCCTAATTCCATTGTTAATAAAGGATTTGGCTTGCTGTTTACCTTGAAAGCATCTGATATCATTGTATTTTGGTGTGAGTTGCGTTGATTTAAATGCATGGTAGTTTTTATATTACTTCAATAAGCTTGCAGTGATTTTTTTGATTTTCACTGCTCAAGGGCATCTTCAACTTT
This sequence comes from Chitinophagaceae bacterium, assembly GCA_036804585.1. GTDB lineage: Bacteria > Bacteroidota > Bacteroidia > Chitinophagales > Chitinophagaceae > OLB11. The sequence continues at coordinate 4,989 of DAIRSC010000179.1, read as the reverse complement.
GGCGTCATCGTCTAAGGGCTACCCCGTATGCCAGGTCTTTCTCATGAAAGCCTCCTTGAATTTGAAGCGCCAGTGAGATAACAGGCAGCCCCTAAATATTCGATGAACAAGTGGATTTAATACGGCATAAACACAGACATCCTTTTAAATTTCATGCAATCTTTCTTTTAACTTATTGAAAGATGCAGGGTCTGAAAAATGTCTTACATACAATATCTTTAAACGTCTTTTAACCCAAAAACAAAGCATCATGAAATTAATCCGCATTTTTTCCGCAGCGCTTATTTTCACATTAATGTTCATCTTTAGCGACATTTTAGCCCAGCGCAGTCATCATCGTTATCAACAACATCGTCCCGGATTCGCTCGACATCAACCACTCCCCTTTGCTCATCTTCTGCCGCCGATTCATCGGAGCGTTCCTGTTCCACGTCAAGTTGTTCGACATCACAGAATAGTTCATCGTGCATTTCGCCGCGGTGTGTTGTGTGGACAGCGTCAGGCTTACCACAGGGCTTCTCGTCGAGGCCATCGAACGATAAGACCTTAATGGAGGAAAAAGTAAATTTAAAAGACTGATTTTTTCGGTCTTTTTTCGTTAAAAGCCCTTGCTGCGAAAGGATTCTAATTTTGAATCCGGGGACGTCGGAAATGCCGTTTTATTTGTTCAAAATACAGTACCATAATTCCAAATATATTGTATCTTCGCCCGTTCAAAAATCATACTAAACCAAAGTACTATTAAGACATGCAATTAAAAGGATTGATTAAAATTTTTACGATCGCGTTGATTTTAATCTCGTTGTTTCAGTTATCATTTACACTGGTTGTAAACAATTTCGAAAAAAAGCAAGAATCAAAGGTTAGAAGTCAGCTTAAAACCTCTAACCCCGGTATGTCAGAAGCCGAATTAAGCCTGGCCGCTGACGATAAATTGCGTTTTGTTTTAGATAGTTTATCGACCAAGGAAATCTACAACTTAGGGATTACCAAATACACTTATCAGGAAGCCAAGGAAGAACAATTGAACTTGGGTCTTGACCTTCAAGGTGGAATGAATGTGGTTCTTGAAGTAAGCTTGGATGATTTAGTGCGCAGTATGAGCAATAATCGCAATGATCCGGCTTTGAATCTGGCTTTGGAGGAAGCAAAGAAAATGCAGGTCAATAGCCAGGAAGACTTCATTTCTCTGTTTGCGAAGGCGTATGAAGCTAAAAATCCTAAGGCCGAACTGGCTAAGGTGTTCGTGAATTCAAGTTCAAAAGATTTGAATTTTAATTCATCCAATGAGGATGTTTTGAAGAAAATCAGGGCTGAAGCGAAGGATGCTATCAACCGTACACACAAAGTATTATTAACCCGTATTGATAAATTCGGGGTTGCGCAACCGAATGTAAATTTAGATGAAAACCGTGGTATCATTAGCGTAGAATTAGCCGGTGTAAACAATCCTGAAAGGGTAAGGAAATATTTGCAGGCAACTGCGAAACTTGAATTCTGGGAAACTTATTCTCAGCATGAAATTTCCCAAGGTTTTATAAAAGCAGATGAAGATCTAAAAGCGTTGCTTTCAGGTAAAAAAGAAAATGTTGATACGGCTAAAGTTGCTGCAGATACGAATCAGGTGGCTAATGCAGCTACACCTTCATCTTCTGATACGGGTTCTTTGGCCAGTTTGATGAAAACAGACACCTCTAAATCAGATACCAGCACAGCCGGTATGACCGATGAGCAAAAAATAGCTAAAGCGAAAAAAGACAATCCATTACGTAGTTTTTTATTGGGTGGATTTGAAGTTCGTCAGGATCCTAAAACAGGCCAGGTTACCAATATGCCTATGATCTCTTATGTATTTACAAGAGATACTGCACAATTGCGTGAATACCTCAATATGCCTGTTGTAAAGAAGAATTTCCCGGCTGATTGTCGTTTCTACTTTGGAATTGCCGATAAAGAAAATCGCGAAAAGAATAAAGTATGTATATTATATTCTATCAAAACAAATGGTAAAGATGCCCCGCCATTGGGTGGAGATCATATTACAGATACTCGTCAGGATTATGATCGTGTAAGTGGTCAACCTGATGTTCAAATGAGTATGGATCCGGTTGGAGCTCGTATGTGGGAGAGATTAACCGGTGCAAATGTGGGTAAACCCATTGCGATTGTTTTGGATGATATTGTTTACTCAGCGCCTGCTCCAAGTGAAAAAATTGCCGGTGGCAGTTCTAATATCACCGGATCATTTACCGTTGAAGAGGCTCAGGATTTAGCCAATATCCTAAAAACCGGTAAGTTACCTGCTCCTGCGAAAATCGTTCAGGAACAAGTAGTTGGTCCAACCTTAGGTGAGGAAGCTGTAAATGGTGGAATGCTTTCTTTCATCATTTCATTTATTGTCATCTTTATTCTGATGTTGGTGTATTATAACACAGCCGGATGGGTTGCTAATATTGCATTGATTTTAAACTTGTTATTTACCGTTGGGGTTTTGGCAGCTTTACATGCCTCATTAACAGCAGCGGGTATTGCAGGTTTGGTTTTAACCATCGGTATGGCTGTGGATACCAACGTAATCATTTTTGAGCGGATCAAGGAAGAATTAAAACTCGGTAAAAACCATGAGTCGGCTGTCAATGATGGCTACCGACGATCGCTGAATCCCGTATTAGATGGACATATCACTGTCTTAATGACAGCAATTATCCTCTTTATTTTCGGATTAGGACCGGTTTTAGGATTTGCGACAACCCAAATTTTAGGTATCCTGTTGTCCTTGTTCTGTGGCATTTTAGTTTCCCGCTTGATTACCGACATGCGTATGTCAAAAGGAAAACATTTTAATTATTTCACAGGCATTTCTGAAAAAATGTTCCAAAAATTCAATTTCCATTTCATTGAATGGCGTAAAAAAGCCTATGTGATTTCGATCGTGGTATTGATTTTGGGAATCGCTGCCATCTTCAATGGTTTCTATTATGGCGTTGAATTTGCCGGTGGCAGAAGTTATACCGTTAAATTGGAAAAATCCGTTAGCACCAACGATATCCGTGAGGCGCTTAAACCAAGCTTCGAAGAATTCCCAATCGTAAAAACAATTGGAAATGCGAATCAGGTGAATATCACAACAGCCTATAAAATTAAAGAATCAGGTGCTGAAAGTGAAGTTCAAAACAAACTTTATGAGGGATTGAAAAAAGGAGGATTTATTCCTTCAAATGTAGATGAAACAACCTTCAAGGTGAGTCATATTCTGAGTTCACAAACGGTTCTTCCAACCATCTCGGATGATTTGAAAAAAGGTGCTTTGTGGGCTACCTTCTGGTCGTTCTTCTTAATCGCTTTTTACATCTTTGTTCGATTCCGTAAATGGCAATATTCTTTGGGAACCATCGTGGCTTTGGTGCATGACGTATTAGTTACCTTGGCTGTATTCTCCTTCTTGAAAGGCGTCGTACCGTTTGCTTTGGAAATCGATCAGCACTTTATCGCTGCTGTTTTAACCGTAATTGGTTTCTCTATGAATGATACCGTTATCGTATTTGACAGAGTTCGTGAATATTTTCGTAAACGTGCTGGCGATTCTAAAACCAATATCATCAATGCTGCCATCAATGATACAATGAGTCGTACAATCATGACTTCGTTAACTGTATTCTTAACCTTGTTGATTCTATTCATTTTTGGTGGAGAAGTTACCAGAGGTTTTTCCTTCGCGATGATGATTGGTGTGGTCACAGGTACTTATTCTTCTATCTTCGTGGCTGCTCCGATTCTGGTTGATTTGGACAAATCAGACAATCTGATTAATGAGGAGGATAAAGAAAAACGTATTGAGGAATTGAAGAAAATGGCTTAAAAGCCTGGTTAAATAAAAAAATCCCGATCTGTCCGGATCGGGATTTTTTTATTTAAATGGTTACATTTATGCATTGAACTAAAATATTGAGACTATTGCAAAAGTCATTTGGCAAAAAAAGTTCAAGGCTTTTTGAATTTTTAAGTATTGAGTGATCTTGTTGATCATGATATGGTTAAAAAATCAAAGTAACGCAGAGATTTCAAGCCCAATGACTTAACCAATTATTTTAGTTTGTTTTGCAACGGCCTCATATTATACAAAGAAACGTTCATCTATTCTTAAAATGCCTAAACAAGATGATTCAAAAATTTCAGTCAGGAGATCAACGAAGCTTTCATAAAACCATATCCAAAGAAGACATTGCACAATTCGACAATGGCATCGTGCATGATGTGTATTCAACCTTTGCGATTGCCAGAGATGCTGAATGGAGTGGCCGTTTATTCGTATTAGAAATGAAAGAAGAAGGAGAAGAAGGCATTGGTACTTTTATCCATGTAAACCATTTGGCTCCGGCATTTCCCGGACAAGAAATACGTTTTGATGCCATTTTTGAAGAGATCACTGAGAAAGGCGAAATCATCACTTCATTTCGTGCATTACAAGGAGATCGGCTCATCGCTGAAGGCCGACAAGGGCAACGTATACTTCTTAGAACAAGGATTGACCTGATTTTTGATAAATACCGTACGAATCCATAAAGTCTGAATTAAGGGCTAGGAATATTGTAACATATACCACCCGATCTGTAACATATCCGTTATAAAAGCGGTGCACCTTTATAGAATGGCTTAAATAATTAACTCCTTTAAATCAGATAGAATGAAAAAATCAACAAGTTTATTGTTCGTTATTGTCTTGTCCTGTACATCCATTTTAAGCGCTCAAACTTCCGCTTCTGCCCAACAAATGAAATAGGATGTTGTCATGATTGCGGGTAACTTTGGAAACTTCAGAATAAATTTCAAAAAGATGCGAACCAAGTTGCATTACAAATGCCACCCAGAATTGGCTGGATGATCAGAGAACTTTATGTGTGGGGTGTTTATGCAGATTTTGATTTCCAGGCAATTCAAAATGCCCAAACCCAATCAGACACGGACCTGGATTATTTGCAAGTGCTTATA
>DAIRSC010000178.1:0-5376 GCA_036804585.1 Chitinophagaceae bacterium | reverse complement strand
CACGCTAGAGGCATGCGCGTAACAGGGAGTGAGTTGGTGTGGTTGTTTCCTGTTAAAGCGTTGTTGGAGGCCTGAAGGGACATTTTAGCCAAACAACGACGTAGCTGCGGAATTTCTGAAGATGAAATTATTCGCATTGCTATCAAGAGTATGGGTTTGGATGAATTAGGTCCTTTTGATCCGGATAAAAAAATTATCGAATACGTGATGCGCGAAAAAGGCGTAAAACGTTTGGTAGATATGAATTTGGTGGCTTTTGCCAATGAAACAGCCAGTGAAAGTCCTGCACCCGGTGGGGGTAGTATTAGTGCCTATGTGGGTGCTTTGGGTGCCAGCCTGGCAAGTATGGTGGCGAATTTAAGCAGTCACAAAAAAGGCTGGGACGATCGTTGGGATTATTTCAGTGGGTTTGCGGAAAAAGGTCAACAACTCAAAGATGAATTATTACATCTTGTTGATGAAGATACTCTGGCCTTTGATAAAATCATGACTGCTTTTTCCTTACCAAAAGGCAGTGATGCTGAAAAGGCTGAACGTTCAGCTGCCATCCAGGCGGCAACTTTATATGCCACGCAAATTCCTTTAAAAACGATGCAGGTTTGTCGGGAAATTTATCCAATCGCAGAGGCCATGGTGAATGAAGGCAATCCCAATAGTGTCACGGATGCGGCAGTGGGAGCATTATGTACCCGCAGCGCAATATTTGGGGCTTATTTGAATGTTCGTATCAATGCAGGCGGATTAAAAGATCAGGTCACGGCAAAAGAACTCATTGCTGAAGCAGAGAAAATTCTTGAGGAATCCAAAGCCTGGGAATCAAAAATTATTGATGCAACCCTTGTTAAAATGGCTTAGTGGTTGATTGTCCCAGGTCTTTGAGCATCATTTGAATTTGTTGATTGTCCGGGTCCAGTTTTAAAGCTCGTTCCAGCAATTGTTTGATTCCGGATTTTCGGTTTTGTTGATACAATACCACCGCATAGTTCACCAAGGTTTGCACATGATCGGGATTGGCCTGCATCGCTTGATTTAAATATTTTTCAGCGCTTTGCAGGTTCTGCCTTTGCATCTCAATCACGCCCAAGTTAAAGAGAGCCATGGCGTAACGAGGATGTTGATTGAGTATAAACAAGCTGACTTTTTCTGACATGTTCTGATTGCCTGATAAGCCATAAGCTGTTGATAGCTTACTCTGGAAATCAAGGGCCTTTGGTTTGAGATCACAAGCACGCGACAAATATTGAATGGCCTTGGTAAAATTCTGAGCAGATAAATAAGCTTCGCCTATACGATAGGCCGTCCATGCATCCTGAATTTTTTCAGCTTGAGGTAAATCGGATAATTGAATGATTTCGTTAAATGATTTTTGCAAAAACAATAAACGGATCCAATCTGCTTCTGTTTGTTTTACTTGTGCAGAAAGCAAATACTTTTTGGCACTATCCAAAAATATTTTTGCAGGCTCATAACGTTCATGAAATTCCATAAACGATCGGGCCCTTGTTCGCTCGTCCACCTTATCACTGTTGTAACAGCGCATGGCAATAAATTTTACGGTTTCTTTCAGTTCCTGATCGGTATTGGGTTTGCGCCGTATATAATGATCGGTGACAGCTACATGCGGGATATCAATGCTTCCATTTTTAGGCATATGGCATTGCACACAATTATCTTCATGGGCGTTTCTGTCTGCAGCCGAGGCCAAACAATCTTTGCTGTTATGGCAGTTTTTACATGCATTCAGGTATTGGTTATTGGGTGTTTCTTTCACACTTACATGTGGATTGTGACAAGTAATACAACTCATTTTTCCTGAATTAAGATAACAAGCACTCATTTTCATTCGTTCCACATGACTGGCCATGATCATATGATTTTCAGAACCGCTATACTGCGGCATAAACACATGCATACTATTACTGAGTTTCTGCGAAGGCAAAAAATCAAAAAAGCTTTTGCCATCGTTCAATACCGCCACACCTTGTAAGTGGCATCTTTGACAAAGATTGTTTTGAGCTTCGGTGCTTAAACGTCTTGGATTAACAATACTGTAATCAGGTCCTTGAGAAGTGTCAATGATCCGGCCTGATTTTTTTTCAGCTACATGAATGCTTCCGGGGCCATGGCATCTTTCGCAATCGATGCCACGCTGAACGGATTGATACTGATTCAAACTTTCTTCGACGAAATCAGGATAGCCATTGTGGCAGCTCATACATTCAAGTTCTATTTTTCGATCGAATCGGCTGTTTTGCCCGTTTTCAAAACCCGGTGCTAAATCCCATTTTCCTTTTTGTGTGTAATAAGTGATAGGTGCCTGAAATAAATATCCATGGATATCAATAATGTGGGAGTTCGTATGCTGACCGCTGCCAACAATATAGCTCACTTTTTCCAAGCGCCGGTGTATGGTATCATTGCCCGATAAACGAAACTCAAGGATATAGAGGCTGTCGTTTTCCCAAAATGGTTTATAGTATAAGTCTTTATGCTGGTCATAAACCAATGCTTTGTGTGGGGCGAAATCCGCAGCGCTTTTTTTACGACTCGCAATATCCCAACTTTGCTCCATTCCTGTTTTTATATAGCTTTCATAAACTTGCCAATGACAACTTTTGCAGGTTTCCATGCCTACATAACTGGCAGCCGGGGTGTCAATATTTCGATAAGGCGATTTTTCTGATTCATCGTTGCATTGGGTTAAAAGCAAGATGCTCGTCACCAATACAAACAATACAATTCCCATCCAACGCATGATGTAAAGATACTTTGAGACATTTTTAAAAACGCCCAAAAAAATACTGAGTTCTTTTTTTGTTAAGTTTTTTTAATTGTATAGAATCTGTTTGTGGGATCTCGCGATAGATCATTCAAAACGAAATTGTTGGGAGCACTGGACATTTTTACTGAAGTGCTTTTTGCCGTTCTCAATTTGTATGTTGAAAATCGTAATTTTACCCAATGCGATTGTTTTTAAGCCTATGGTTGCTTGTACATACCGTGGATATTCTTGCTCAAAGTCCGGATATTGAATTGCTCAAATCCATTCATGTGGAAAGAAATCAGCAATGGGACGGGACAGCACGATTTATCTCAAGTACTGAGTATGCAATAGGTTTTGGTTTGCCGCTTGGTGTATGCGCAGCTTCCTGGATGAAACGAGATCCTGAATTATTTAAAAAGGGCGTCAACATGTCCTTGGCGCTCGCCTTGAATACGGCCTCTACTTTTATTTTTAAACGCATTGTAAATCGTCCCCGACCGGCTCAAACGTATTCATTTATTTCGCCATTGGAATATGAAAGAAATTATTCCTTTCCTTCCGGGCATACTTCGAATGCTTTCGTCACAGCAACTTCATTGAGTTTGCAGTTTAAGAAATGGTATGTTGTGGTGCCTGCACATCTTTGGGCAGGTGCAGTGGCTTATTCAAGGTTGCATATGGGTGTGCATTACCCATCTGATGTATTGGCAGGGGCTGTATTGGGTAGTGCTTCAGCCTTAGCCACCTATAAGGTCAATCAATGGATTCATCGGAAATATGCCAAAAAATATTGGACAAAATGGTTTTAAACTGAACTTGTTGTCCAAAAGATAGGTTTTGGGTATTAACATTTTTAATATTCATAGAGATAATCTATTATTGCATAGGTTGAAATATTTCTGTCATATCATACTTGCTTACATCGCTCTGTTTTGCTTATTGGGTGCTCCGGGTGTGCAACAAATCGGTGAAGCATTTTGTTTGCAATCTTTTGAAAAATCCGAAAAGCAATATTATTCCACTCAAAACTTAGAAGAGGCTGATCAGGATACCGAAGAAGTCAAGGAGTCTTTGGACGAGGGTTCTTTTTACACAGAACATCTTAATGCATTTTATTTCCGCTCCAGTATGTTAGTTTCAACTTGCAAGGACTATATACAAAAGGCCGCAATTGATACAGTTGATATTTATCTCGGAGGGATTAATTGGCCTCCTGAATGCATCGCTTAAGCGTTCAAGGATCTTTCGTATCTCTCATTTTTTCCATTCCAATATTTATGTCAAATAAAAAATCATTGTTTTTCCATGCGCGGTATGATATTCCTGCAGGTGTTGTTGTGTTTCTGGTTGCATTGCCTTTATGTTTAGGAATTTCACTGGCTTCGGGCGCACCTTTTTTTAGCGGAATCATTTCAGGGATTGTCGGTGGAGTAGTGGTTGGGGTGTTGAGTTCATCCAATTTGAGTGTAAGCGGTCCAGCTGCCGGATTGGCTGCATTGGTGTTGGCCGCCATTCATAATATTGGTGATTTTCGTTTGTTTCTTTGTGGGGTTTTAATTGCCGGAGTTCTTCAAATCCTGATGGGTTTTGTGAAATTAGGAGGCATCGCCAACTATTTTCCGAGCAGCGTGATTAAAGGAATGTTGACGAGTATTGGTATTCTCATTGTCGCCAAACAAATTCCTCATGCACTGGGATACGATAAGGATGAGGAAGGTCATTTAACAGAGTTGATGCCTTTTGGAGATATGCACGAAATTTTTCAACCCCTTCAACACGTGGATTTGGGAGTGGCAGGCATTTGTTTAATATCCATTGTAATTATGTTAATCTGGGAAACGCCATTTATCAAGAACAAATTACCCTTTGTGCCTGGTGCTTTGGTCGCTGTGGTTGTTTCTATCCTTCTTAATGAACTTCTCATGGCCATGCAAAGTGATTATTTGATACAGCCTGATCATCTCGTTACTTTAAAAGTAGCGTCTAGCCCGTCAGAATTTTTAGGATTTTTTACATTCCCTGATTTTAGTGGATTATTGAATGGTAAAGTGATAGTTACAGGTATTATGATTGCAGTGATTGCCTCTTTGGAAACCTTGTTGAGTATTGAGGCAGTAGATAATATTGACCCGGAACGAAAAGTAACCAATACCAATCGTGAATTATTGGCACAAGGAATTGGTAACAGTGTGGCAGCTTTGATTGGAGGATTGCCTTTAACCAGTGTTATTGTCAGAAGTTCAGCTAATATCAATGCTGGTGCAAAGTCGAAACTATCTGCAATTTTTCATGGGGTATTGTTGCTTCTTTGTGTGGTGGCGATACCCGGTTTGCTCAACAAAATTCCATTATCGGCTTTAGCGGCCATTCTTTTATTAACCGGATATAAATTGTGTAAATTTTCTATTTTTAAGCAAGTCGTGGGGAATGGTAAATACCAGTATATTCCATTTTTTATAACTGTTACAACCATTTTAGCCATTGATTTGTTTGGTTTGATTCCCGCAGTAAAAGGAGAAGGGTTGTTAATTGGTGTGGTAGTAGGTTTGTTCGGCGCTTTTTTTGGAATCCTTTATCAAAACCTCAAAAATTCGTATTATTTCCACCGTGAG
>DAIRSC010000177.1:0-5385 GCA_036804585.1 Chitinophagaceae bacterium | reverse complement strand
CTTGGACGATGACGCCAAAGTTGAAGATGCCGGAGAGCAGTGAAAATCATAAAATAAACTGCAAGCTTATGGGAGAGATATAAAAAATTACCTTGGATTTAATTAAGCACAATTCACACCAAAATACAATGATTTCAAATGCGTTCACGTTAAACAGCATCCCCTATTTAAGGTTTCGATTTGTTCAAGCTCCTGATCGACTTTATCGATTAAACACTTAGCTTACTTTCGATACGAATGATGCAAATTTATTTGTTCATTTTCATGTTGTCAGTTTCTTATACAATGGCCGGTTTACGCATGATCACCTTTTTAAAATATTCGTTTAATTTATCCCTTCCTTCGATTTGGTTATCAGGATATTCAGGAATCAAGGGTGATACCAGAGGCGATTCGTAAATGATTCTTTTATGCATCAGTGGATACATTCTTTCAAAGTCAACATCATTTCGGGCTACAACACATTTTAAGGTGATTTCAAAAAAGTTTTTCAAAACGCATGGTTTAGTTGGTTGTTGAGATAAGGTTAGTCATTCTGTTTACTTCGACAGATAATATTCTGCAAGAATTACAGATAGAAGAATAAACTTTGCATAATTTGTCAGCTATATGTTGATTTCTCTGACAAATTAGGCATTTCTATTACTTTGGTTCATGCTTTGCAATATGCTCTTCATATACCGAAAACAATGAATTTAAATCAGTTTACAATCAAAGCTCAGGAGGCTATTGCAAAAGCACAGCAATTAGCCTTCAATCATCAGAATCAACAAATTGAAACGCTGCATGTCTTGAAGGCCCTATTGGATGGTGAAGAAAATGCCGTGGAGTATTTGTTGAAGAAAAATGAGGTGAATACCCATTTACTCATTCAAAAGATTGATGAAAACATTCAAAAATTACCAAAAACAAGTGGAGAGCCCGCCCAACACATTTCCCGCGATTTGAATAATGTCATTCTCAAAGCAGGAAGTTTTCTGAAGGAATTTGGCGATGAATTTGTGGCACAGGAACATCTTTTATTGGGTTTGCTCAGTGTCAATGATACCCTTTCCGGATTATTAAAGGACGCTGGTCTAAACGAAAAAAATTTAAAACAAAGTATTAAGGAAAGCCGCAAAGGTTCAACTGTGAATAGTCAAACCGCGGAAACGCAGTACGACTGGTTAAAAAAGTTTGCCAAGAATCTGAACGAAATGGCGGCCTCCGGAAAATTAGATCCTGATATTGGGCGCGATGAGGAAATTCGACGTACGCTGCATATCCTTTCGCGACGCAGTAAAAATAACCCCATGCTTGTCGGAGAACCGGGTGTAGGCAAAACAGCTATCGTTGAAGGTTTAGCCCATCGTATTATCAATGGAGACGTTCCGGAAAATTTAAAGTCTAAAGTAATTTACTCTCTGGATATGGGGCAACTCATAGCAGGAGCAAAATACAAAGGTGAATTTGAAGAGCGTTTAAAAGCTGTCATTAAAGAGGTCACTGAAAGTGATGGTCAAATCATTTTGTTTATCGATGAAATTCATACACTGATTGGTGCAGGTGGAAGTGGTGAAGGTGCTATGGATGCTGCCAATATTCTCAAACCTGCTTTAGCCCGTGGTGAATTGAGAGCCATAGGCGCAACTACTCTGAACGAGTACCAAAAGTATTTCGAAAAAGATAAAGCACTGGAACGTCGTTTTCAGAAGGTGATGGTTGATGAACCCAGTATCGAAGATGCGATTTCTATTTTACGAGGTATTAAAGATCGATATGAAGGTCATCACCATGTTCGAATTAAGGATGAAGCCATTATTGCAGCCGTGGAATTAAGCAGTCGCTATATTTCTGATCGATTCTTACCGGATAAGGCCATCGATTTGATTGATGAAAGTGCAGCCAAACTGAAACTGGAAATGAATTCCATGCCTGAAGAGTTGGATGAATTGGAACGCAGATTGCGTCAACTTGAAATTGAACGTGAAGCCATCAAAAGAGAAAATGATGATAAAAAGATGAATGATCTGGGTAAAGAAATTGCCAACTTAACTGAACAACGGGATGCTTTTAAAGTTCGATGGACGCTCGAAAAAGAACAAGTTGATCGGGTGCAGAACAGCCGCTCTTTGATCGAGGAATTAAAAATGCAGGCAGATATCGCTGAGAGGAATGGCGATTTTGGGAAAGTAGCTGAATTGAGATATGGAAAAATTAAAGAGGAGGAAACTAAACTTGCTCAATGGATGCTGGAGTTAGATACTGCTAAAGATGCGCATAAACGTTTGTTGAAGGAAGAGGTGGATGCTGAGGATATCGCCGAAAATATCGCACGTGCCACGGGTATTCCGGTTACACGTATGCTACAAAGTGAAAAGGTAAAATTATTAAATCTGGAGGCCCATCTGCATAAACGCGTTGTCGGTCAGGAAGAAGCAATCACTGCGGTCGCTGATGCCATACGTCGCAGCAGGGCTGGATTGCAGGATGCTCGCAAACCCATTGGGTCCTTTATCTTTCTGGGTACAACGGGTGTGGGTAAAACTGAACTGGCCAAAGCGCTTGCTGAGTTTCTCTTTGATGATGAAAGTATGATGACTCGTATCGATATGAGTGAGTATCAGGAAAAGCATAGTGTAAGCCGGCTCGTTGGAGCTCCTCCGGGATATGTGGGTTATGATGAAGGCGGACAGCTGACGGAGGCCGTTCGACGTAAACCATATAGCGTGGTGCTCTTCGACGAAATAGAAAAAGCCCATCCGGATGTATTTAATATTTTGCTTCAGGTTTTGGATGATGGCCGACTCACTGATAATAAAGGGCGTTTGGTCAATTTTAAAAATACCATCATCATCATGACTTCAAATATGGGTAGTCAGATTATACAGGAGAATTTTGAATCGGTGAATGAGCAAAATGTTGAAGCCGTTACAGAAAAAACCAAAGTGGAAGTGATGAATATTTTGAAACAAAACATCCGTCCGGAATTTCTCAACCGCATCGATGAAATCATTATGTTTAAACCTTTGATGAAAAATGAAATTCGGGACATTATTCAAATTCAACTAAATGGTCTTTGCGAATTATTAAAAACGCAAGGTGTACAATTGGAGTTTTCTCCTTTTGCGCTGGACTATCTTTCTGAGCAAGGTTATGATCCGCAATATGGTGCGCGACCCTTAAAAAGAGTTATTCAAAAGGAAATCATCAACCTCCTCAGTAAAAAAATCATTTCCGGTGAAATCGATAAGGAGAAAAAAGTCGTCATGGATGTTTTTGATGGGATTGTTGTACTACGCAATGAGTAAACATCAGGACACCTCTATCCTAAATGCAAATAGGTCCTTTTATCAAGTATTGGCTTTGTAATGTAAATGACCCATCATTGTTTTACAAACATCTGTTGTGTCGGTAAATTAATCATCCAATAGATACCGGCGGTTAAAGAAGTGAGATCAATAGCTTGTACCTTTTGATTGGGCTGTGTCAAGCCTTCCGAAACAACTTGTCCTTCCAAATTTCGAATTTGCTATTCCAGATGTTCTATATGTTCGAAACATTTTATGACAATCTGATCATTCGCCTGATTTGGATATAAGGTCCAGTTTTCCCGGGTAGGTTCTTGAGAGGATATAGCCCATGTCTTTCGTTTAAACACAAAATGATATACACATGCAGGCGAAAGGGTATGATTAAAACTACCGTTGTCTAAACCCAAAAAACTGTGAACATATTTCAGAATATTGATTGGGTTTCTTTTAAACGAATCAATAGGGGCTGCTGGTTATCTCATAGGCGCTTCAAATTTACGGAAGCGTTCAAGGGATGGGACTACTGTAAAGCCTTGCTTTGAAGTCGGACCATAAATCTGATTTGAAACCATGGGTCAATCCCATAGATTTTGAAAAATTCACCTACATTTGATAAACATAACAACAGACGAAATATGAATCCAAACGAATTTAACAAGTATGCCACGAAGCATCATGGCATCAGCAGCGCAACTTTACACAATTATTCTTCACATCTCAATCATCGAATCACCAATTTAACGCCTTATATCATCGAAGAACGTCCAATGAACGTGGCTTCAATGGATGTTTTCTCCCGATTGATGATGGACCGGATTATTTTTCTCGGTGAGGGCATCAATGATTATGTGGCCAACATTGTTACCGCTCAATTATTGTTTCTGGAAAGCACCGACCGAACCCGCGATATTCAGATGTACTTAAATAGCCCGGGAGGCAGTGTTTATGCCGGTTTGGGAATTTATGATACCATGCAAATTATTCAGCCCGATGTGAGTACCATTTGTACGGGTATTGCTGCCAGTATGGCCGCAGTTCTAATGTGCGCCGGTGTAAAAGGAAAACGTACTGCATTAAAACATTCCCGCATCATGATTCATCAGCCTTTGGGTGGTGCCGAAGGACAAGCGAGCGATATTGAAATTACAGCACGCGAAATCGGAAAACTAAAAAAGGAATTGTATGAAATTATTGCCCTGCATTCCGGACAGAAGTTTAATAAAGTGGAAAAAGATAGTGATCGCGATTACTGGATGACGGCCGAAGAAGCTAAGGATTATGGAATGGTGGACGAGGTTTTGGTGAGAAACCCTAAAAAAGAAATTGAATAATGGCCCTAGGCCTAATCACTCCTTTTAAATAAAAATGGGGGTCCATAACGGATCCCCATTTCCTTTTATATAAAATAACACTAAGGGGTAATGGAAAATAATACAGAATCCTGACTCACACGAGTCGAATAATCCATGGCTGTAACTATCAACTTGCAATAAATAGTTGCAGGTTGACCCACTGCAGAAGTGTACTTTTCACTGAAGGTATATCCACTCTTGGTATCCACATTCGGATCACGTTGCATCAGTGTTTTAACAATCTGTCCATTGGCAGGGTTATATTGGTAAATATCCAAACTCAAAGATTTGAGTTTACCCGATTTATTGGTTACTTCTAAATCTGTTACAGTGCCAATCACATGTATATCATCCCCAAAGTTATACAGCGAACCAATGATCGGCACGTTGATTTGAATTTTGGGCGCTACGGTATCCCGGAGTGCATTGTAGAAATATTTGTCGTTGTTCGTTTTGTCTTTACGCGAATACAAACTACCCAGCCCTATAGCCACCAATAAAGCGTATCACGTAGCCTTTTTTCTCATTCAAAAAATATTTAACTCCAAAATATAATCAAATTGTTGGTAATCCAAACTATGAAACTTAATTTTGAACTTTTGAGGTAGCATGGAACGTGAGGAAAGAGTATACCGACTGACACTCAGTCGTATCAAGGGTATAGGCCCTGCAAAATATAAAATGTAGTTGAGCCATTTTCGGAAAGCCGAAGATATTTTTCAGGCCAATCTGAAGTATCT
>DAIRSC010000176.1:0-5390 GCA_036804585.1 Chitinophagaceae bacterium | reverse complement strand
TCCTTGGTCATTTGCCTAATTTCATCGACACTAAGTGGCGGGAAGTCCTGATGAATGGCATCAAACGTTTGTTGTATTCCTTCTTTGGTCAATTGCAAGATGCCTGAAATATTGGGCGTGGCAAATGATTTACTGGTATCGATGATTTGATCCAAGGTTTGAAAAATCACCTGAATATCTGTTTCTGAGTTGTTAGGAAGATTCTTTGTTCCTGCCAAGGCTTCATAAATAGCATGTTCCGTGATTCCTTCGGTTTGCAAACGGTGTTGAAGGCGTTCGATGATGCCTGAAGGACTCAGTATTTCATCAATTTGCGCTTCTTTGTTTTGTTGTATGGATTGAATATAAAGTTGATGGCTGGGAAAAATTTTTCCTTCGCGGGTCTCTAAAAACGGGAGATGTTGGGGTGATAAATACAGCGCCATGCCATAAGTAGCAATGATCCATTGGTGAATCGGTATATCATGTTTTTCAGGGTGATCGATAAATTCCAGACAAGCATCGATGACCTCAATCCAGGTAGAAGGATTGAAGCCATTTTCCTGCATATCTATAAAGCCATTTATCATACGTTGTTCAATGGGATGCTCTACCTGTCCATCATCCGGTAAGGCATCCACCCATTGAATAAATACCTGCATGGCCTGAACCTGTAATATGCAGCGTTGGAAAATATCATTGTTGATTTCGTCCTCAACATAATTATGCTCACTCAATTGTTGAAAAGCCGGAGGGAAGTAAGTCAGTGCCGTTCCTGCTTCTGCTGTTTTGAGTGATTCACTCAAATCGGCAATGGTTTTTTGACAATGTTCACCCAGAGAACCTTCTTTGAAATGATGGGCGAAGGCTTGTTGAATTTGTTGACGAATTTGAATAATCTGTGCTTCATTGGTTTCACCCAAACAATGCTGCAAGTACAAGCCGGTTACTTCAAGATATGCGAGCTGCAAACTTTTTCGTTCTTGCAGAGTGTAAATACCAACGGATTCCAGTTGTTGAAGTGTTTGCATCAACAAAGCCTCCTTCTGTTCGGTTTGTAAAAGAGACTCTTTAACCTGTTGTAAAAAGGTATTTAATTCTTCCGTGAATGACATTGGTTTTCCTGCATGCTTCTGCCTAAGGTATGCTATTTAGACTGTTGCTTCAAAAGAATATTTACCTGAAATCTGATGACCGCCCTATTTACTCAAGTACATACTTCTGTCCTTGTACAATTGTCGGAAGTAGGGATCACGTAAATCTTTGATAAAACGAATCGCTTCACCGGTGCTTTTCATTTCAGGTCCTAATTCTTTGTTTACTCCGGGGAATTTGTCAAAAGAAAATACTGGTTCTTTGATTGCAAATCCTTCCAGTTTTTTTTCAAAGGTGAAATCGGCGAGTTTATTGACGCCCATCATCACCCGGGTGGCAATATTCAAATAAGGAATTTTATAAGCTTTGGCAATAAACGGCGTCGTGCGAGAAGCACGTGGGTTGGCTTCAATCACATACACTTTACCGTCTTTAATCGCAAACTGAATATTAATCAGTCCTTTGATGTTTAATGCTTTTGCAATTTTTAAGGCATAGTGTTCCATGGTAGTTACAACCAGAGGCGTCAGGTTGAAGGCAGGCAACATAGCATGAGAATCGCCACTGTGAATACCTGCAGGTTCAATATGTTCCATCACGCCCATGACATGAAGTTCCTCTCCATCATAAATGGCATCTACTTCGGCTTCCTGACAGCGATCCAGGAAATGATCAATGAGGATTTTATTACCGGGGATATGTTTGAGCAAACTCACCACTGCTTTTTCAACTTCTTCGTCGTTGATAACAATACGCATACGTTGCCCCCCAATCACATAACTCGGGCGTACCAAAACCGGATAGCCCACTTTGTTGGCTACTTCTATGGCTTCGTCAACGGTATATGCAGTGCCATATTCAGGATAAGGAATTTCCAGTTCTTTCAATAAATCACTAAATCGACCCCGATCTTCGGCAATATCCATATTATCGAAACTGGTACCAATGATAGGGATTCCTTTTTGATGAAGGTATTGAGAAATTTTCAAAGCAGTTTGTCCACCCAACTGTACAATCACACCTTCTGGTTTTTCATGTTCAATGATTTCATAAATATGTTCCCAATTCACCGGTTCGAAATAGAGTTTATCGGCCATGTCGAAGTCAGTACTGACCGTTTCAGGATTACAATTTATCATGATGGATTCAAACCCACATTCCTTGATGGCCAGTAAACCGTGTACACAACAATAATCGAATTCAATACCCTGACCGATACGATTTGGCCCACTACCCAGCACGATGATTTTTTTCTTATCTGAAACAATGCTTTCATTGTGTATCAGGGCATTCCCTCCGGAAGTTTTTTCGAAACTCGAATAGAAGTAGGGTGTTTGCGCTTCAAATTCCGCAGCACAGGTGTCTACCATTTTATAGACCCTGGTGATACCGAGTTCTTTTCTTTTTTGATACACGGCATCTTCGGTACCATCGTTCATGATTCTGCATATCTGTTCATCGCCAAACCCATGGTGTTTCGCTTTGCGTAATAAATCTTCAGGCAAAGTATCCAGTTTGTATTTAGCAATTTCTTTTTCTATCTCACAAAGTCGTTGTATTTCGTATAAGAACCATTTATCAATCCCATGGCTGGCTTTCGAAATTGAATTGACGCTCAGTCCGGCCATGAGGGCATCTTTAATACGAAAAATCCGGTCCCATTTTGGGGTTTTGAGATAATCCAGAATCTCATCTGTTTTCATGAGGCTTTTGCCATAATAACCTAATCCAACGGCATTATTTTCCAGACTCTGACAAGCTTTTTGGATGGCTTCTGTAAAACTTCTTCCAATGGCCATGACTTCGCCCACACTTTTCATTTGCAAGCCCAGGGTATCTTTGGCACCTTTAAATTTATCGAAATTCCAACGAGGAATTTTTACAATTACATAATCCAGGGTTGGCTCAAAAAAGGCTGAGGTATTCCCGGTGATTTGATTTTTGAGTTCATCGAGGCGATATCCAATGGCCAGTTTGGCGGCAATTTTAGCAATTGGATATCCGGTTGCTTTACTGGCTAAAGCGGATGAGCGCGAAACGCGGGGGTTGATTTCAATAGCGATGATTTCCTCTGTATCCGGGTTCATGGCAAATTGAACATTACAGCCGCCGGCAAAATTTCCCAAATCACGCATCATGTTGATTGCAGTATTTCGCATGAGTTGAAAAGCCGTATCACTCAGCGTCATGGCCGGTGCTACTGTAATGGAGTCGCCGGTATGAACGCCCATCGGATCGAAGTTTTCGACGGTACAAATGATACAAACATTGTTGGCGCTGTCTCGCAATAATTCAAGTTCAAATTCTTTCCATCCCAGGACGGCTTGCTCCACTAATACTTCATGTATGGGAGAAGCCTGTAACCCACGGTTCAAGGCTTCATCGAGATCATCTTTATCATGTACAAATCCTCCGCCGGTGCCACCTAAAGTAAAGGAAGGCCGTATCACGAGGGGGAAGCCGATTTCCTGTGCAAATTCTTTGCCTTCTAAAAATGAGTTGGCCGTTTTGGCACGGGCCACATTCACGCCAAGGGCTATCATCCACTGCCGAAATTGTTCACGGCCTTCAGCTTTGTCGATGGCTTTGATATCAACGCCAATGAGCCGGACATGATATTGTGCCCAAATACCCAATTCTTCAGCTTCCTTGGCTAAGTTGAGTGCCGTTTGTCCGCCCATGGTTGGCAACACAGCGTCAATTTCATTTTCCTGTAAAATCTGTTCAATGCTTTCAACAGTCAGGGGTAACAGATATACCCGATCGGCCATCATAGGGTCTGTCATGATGGTTGCCGGATTGCTGTTAATCAGAATCACTTGAATACCTTCTTCACGCAATGATCTGGCAGCTTGGGTTCCGCTGTAGTCAAATTCACAGGCTTGTCCGATGATGATGGGTCCTGAACCGATAATGAGGACCGACTTGATTGAATTGTCTTTGGGCATTTTTTTTTTATCCCGATGCTTTCGGGAGGTGAAAAAACACAGACTTGATTTGCTAATGTGCAAAGGTAATATACGACCTATGTAATTGGTAGTATTGGGGAAAACATTTTATCCCAAATTTTATTTTGGGACACAGTCAAAGTCAAAGATGAATAAGAGAATCAAATACTTTGACTCATTGGCTTCAGTATGATTTTCTATTTCGGTGTTACCGAGCCAATCCTTTACCGTCATTGTTGCAGTTGCTTCGTGTCTTGCTACTGCAAATTCTCTGTTTATCGGGGTGGAATTTGGGGTAGCTTTTGTAATTTCGATGCTGATATGAAAAAGCTCATTGCTGTTCGCCATGCAAAATCAGATTGGGTTGATTTGTCGTTGAAAGATTATGACAGACCCTTGAATGATCGTGGGTTTCGGGATGCTCCCATGATGGGAGGTCGGATTTTGGCACAATATGGTTTGCCCGATTTAATCATGAGCAGCACGGCTTTGAGGGCCAAACAAACCGCCGAAGCTATTGGCGAAGTTTGTGCATACGGAACTGAGAAAATATTATGGCACGACAATTTGTATCATGCAGGACCAAAAGTGATTGAAGATCGGATTTTAGAAACGGAGGATGCTGTTCAAACTTTATTATTTGTATGTCATAATCCGGGGATTACTTTTTTTGTCAATTCCCTGTGTGGCCCGCTTACCAATGATTTACCCACTTGCGGGGTTGTTGTTTTTGAAATTGAAGCCGAATATTGGTCGGATTTTACCACGGCATCCAAACGATTTGTTGATTTTGATTTTCCGAAGAGGAAGATTTAAACGGCATGCAACGATCGTTTGATAAATTGATGGCCCCGGGTGAGATGCCTCACCACTTTATATTTGGATTGTTTTAAGATGCTGCAATCTTCAGCAGGTTCGGCACAAACCCGGGCAGTTCCTACAAAATAGGAATGTATAAACCAGAGTTGTTGTCCGTCGTGATAAATGCATCTGGTATAATTATCCAATCCGATCACGGAAAGTCCTTTGCCGGCGTTTTGCATAAATTATATAAACTGCCCAAAGCTTTTTCCTGAAAAATGCGAACGTTTCTCCCTGAGTGCTTGAATCATGGTTTCGGATGCACATTGAGCTAGTTTAACCCGATTGAGCGGATAGCCGACATGGCGCAGGACAGTGGTGAAAAAATATCCGCAAGCGATATATCCTGTGCCGGGTTCCTGGGTAGGGCTTGCTGATTATCTCATAGGCGCTTCAAATTCAAGGAAGCGTTCGAGGGGTAGTACTGTGGTACAGCCCTTGGACGATGACGTGGAATTTGAAGATGCATGTGAGAAGTGAAAATCAGAAAAAACTGCAAGCTTATTG
>DAIRSC010000175.1:0-5471 GCA_036804585.1 Chitinophagaceae bacterium | reverse complement strand
CGGGTGTGATGGTGATATTTGTTTCAGCATGAAATTGACAACCATATAATGAACGGTACTTCATTTCCAGGGCTTCGCGCAATTCGGGAATACCCGGCATGGGAGCGTATTGGTTCATGCCACTTTGCATGGCTTGATGAACGTTATCAATCAATTCCTCCGAAACGGCAAAATCAGGAAATCCCTGTGCGAGGTTAATGGCATCGTATTGACGTGCCATACCTGTCATCACACTAAAAATATTGGTACCTATATCAGGAAGTTTTGATCGCATTCCTTTGAAGTATTTATTTATAAAAATCGGTCGCCTTTATTCCTTCTAACCTCTGCAACATAATCTTTAATTTGTTGTTCGCGGTTCCGTTCGCAAATAAGGAGCACATCATCGGTATCTATCACAATAAATCCTTCCAAGCCCTGCAGTACCAGCAATTTATTTTCAGGCGCTTTCACCATACATTGCGAAGCATCAATAATCATCACATTGTCGCCATATACCGCATTGCCTAAATAATCTTTTTGCGAATTATCATAGGCCGAATTCCAGGTACCCAAATCGCACCATCCAAAATAGGAAGGAATCACCCACACATTTTTCGATTTTTCCATGATCCCGTAATCGATCGAAATGTTGGTGCATTGTGGGTATACTTCTTCAATGTCGGTCTTTTCATCAGGTGTATTGTAGCTCTTCACGTTGGCAAACACCTCATTCATTTCCGGCAGGTATTTCTGCATCTCATCAATGATGGTATTTACATTCCAGACAAAGATGCCGGCATTCCACAGGAAGTCGCCACTGCGAATAAATGTTTCAGCCAATTCATGTGAAGGTTTTTCGGTAAATGTTTTTACCTGATACAAACGTTCACTGCTTTTGTTCGTATCATATTGGATGTAACCATACCCGGTATCCGGTCGGGTGGGTTTAATTCCCAGGGTCACCAAAACTTTATTTTTGGAAACAAAATCTAAAGAATCAATGATATCCCGTTCAAATTTCCGATCATCAAAAATGAGATGATCCGCCGGACTCATGATAATATTCGCATTCGGATTGAGTGCTTTGAGTTTATGCGTGATATAAACCGTGCAGGGTGCCGTATTTTTACGAGAGGGTTCACTCAGGATATTATTGTCGGACAAACCCGGAAGCTGCTCCTTTAGCGTAGGAATATATGCTTCGTTGGTGATTATAAAAATATTTTCGTTCGGACAAATATTTTTAAAGCGTTCGTAAGTCCATTGTATCAGCGATTTACCGGTACCTAAAATATCCAAAAATTGTTTGGGATGATCGTTGCGACTCTCAGGCCAAAAGCGACTTCCTATTCCGCCGGCCATAATAGCCACATAATTGTTTTTCAGACTCATGTTTATTGATCAAATCAGTTCGTAAAGGGTTTAAAAATAAAGTAATTTCCATTGTCAGGCGTTCATCCTCCAAAATACTTTAACAGCCATTCATCTTCCAAGGCCCGCATTTTTTTAGTCTGAGCCGGTGTTTTGTCGCCAAATCCACACAAATGTAATGCGCCATGAAAGATAACCCGATGTAGTTCCTGCTGAAAAGGAAGATTCGCCAATCGGGCATTTTCCTTCACCCGATCCACGCTGATATAGATGTCTCCCATGATCATGGGACTTTTTGCTTCGCTCAGGTCAAAGGTGATGATATCGGTATAAGTATCATGCTGCAAGTATTGCAGATTCATTTCGTAAAGAAATGTATCGTTCACAAAGGTATATTGCAATTGAGCAGGTTTCTTGCGATAATGTTGAATAAGATCAAGTACAAATGTGCCTAGTTTAATTTTTTCGCCCAATGCTGTTCGCACCCCATGATTGGTAAACTGACAATATCCTGTTTCCAGATTCTCTTTCATGCTGCCTGTTATGAAAGCGTCGCAATCACATTTACACCCCCATGCACAATATCTCCAATCTTGGCATTGATTTTTGTTCCTAAAGGCAGATATAAATCAACCCTCGATCCAAATTTAATAAAACCCAATTCTCCATTTTGATGAACCTGCTCGCCTTCTTTTGAATAAGTAACAATTCGGCGGGCCACAGCACCGGCAATCTGACGAATCAATACTTCGGCTTTGGGTCCTTTTAAGACAACGGTACTTCGCTCGTTTTCGGTGCTGGATTTCGGATGCCAGGCCACTAGATATTTTCCCTTGTGATAACGTACGTAATTTACAATCCCTGAAAAAGGATATAAATTGACGTGTACATTCAATGGCGACATAAAAATGGATACCTGAATACGTTTGTCCTTAAAATACTCAGTTTCTACAACCTCTTCAATCACCACTACTTTACCGTCACAAGGCGAAACCACCCATTGTTCATCCAAGGTTTGCACCCGGGTTGGAATACGAAAAAACCAGAATACCCAAAACCACAAGGCCAGCCCGGCTATTTGTAGAGGCCAATAAATAACAGGCCACTGTTCTATACTGATCTGTAACAACCAGGTATAAGCCAACATCAAAATGGTAGCCACCACACAATACATCCAACCTTCTTTATGAATTCGCATGATATAAATACAGTTTTATTTTTCGCGAAGATAATCAGGAATTGATGGAATCGAAAAATAGGCCTTGGAATCTACCCATACCGAACCTTTTTGCGAATCCATTATTTCTGCCGGGAAAGGCTCCTGAAAGCATGCCCTTCTTTTTATTTCGGATAGACACTCACCGGTAACTGAGGTGCCAAATTGTATATGGTCCTTTACGAAAAGCGCACCGTGAACAATGTAAAAACCAATTGCGAAATAGAATTTTTCAAGGTGGTGAAAAAAATGATACCGAACGAAAATGGAACCACTTTACCTGCTGTGCGTATTGGTGTATGGGATTCCATCACCTCTAGTGAGGGCTTGCTGATTAACGTAAAATAGTTGATTCCAGTACATGATGGAGTAATTTTCGTTTTTTGAGATGCGCAATAACTTTTCAAATCACCTCAATAAACTTGCAGTTTTTTTCTAATTTTCACTTCTCACTGCCGCTTCAAATTCAAGGAAGCGTTCAAGGGATAGTCCCGCACCTACGTGACAACCCCTGTAGGATGATGCTAAAGTTGAAGATGCCGGTGAGCAGTGAAAAAAAATGAACTGCAAATTCATTAAAGTGATATAAAAAATTACTGTGCATTTAAATAAACACAATTCACACCAAAATTTAATGAGATCAAATGCTTTCACGTTAAACATCAGCCCCTAAATATGATTGCCAAAATATTCTTCAAGCCCCGGCATAACAATTGCATAAACCATTGTTATTATAAGATACGATGTTTCAATTTTTAGCAATTCCAATCAGCACTGCCTTTTTGTTTTTATCCTATGTTAATCGTCATGTTCATTGTCAGATTTACTGTTTTCGTTTGCGTGATCAGGATGTCCATTTCTGATTTCTGTATGTCGGATTTCACCGCCTGTAGTGCCCGTGTGTTTACCAAAAAATAGTAGAACGCTTGACAAAATGAATACCGTGATCGTAACAATATTTGAAAATGTTTTTTGTTTAAAACCAGCCCAAAGCCCTAAAATAGAAATACCTCCTAATATATACGAAAGCATGGCAAATGTTTCAGCCGCTTCCTCGTGTCTTTCAATATCATTCTCTGTAATGCCGGTTATTTTTTCTGCAATTTCTTCTGCTCCTTCTCCCGTTGACATTGCTGCTATGGAAGCAAATGCACCTAAAATAAAAATCATAAATGCTGTTCGCTTTACTGCTTCCGATTTTGAAATGAATCCTGTCATGATAACAATTACTCCAACAAGAGGAAAGATGATGGGTAAATGATTTACCACTAAGTGCCAATGTGCTTCGTTCATATTGATTCAGTTTAATTTATACTCTAACTCCAAAAATATACCCTACGAATGCCGACAGGCCCATGGCAATTGTCCCCCATATGGTAATCCGCAAAATTGCTTTAGGAATGCTTGAACCTCCGGTCCTTGCTGCCAATGTTCCTAAAATCATTAAAAAAATAATTGTTGAGCCATAAAGCCAATATTCCATTCCTTGAACCGGCGCAAAAAGAATGACTGAAAGCGGCAAAATTCCACCTACTGTAAATGCAGCCCCCGAAGCAAACGCAGCTTGAATAGGATTTGCCTGACTGATTTCATTAATG
Organism: Chitinophagaceae bacterium; assembly: GCA_036804585.1. Classification (GTDB taxonomy): domain Bacteria; phylum Bacteroidota; class Bacteroidia; order Chitinophagales; family Chitinophagaceae; genus OLB11. Next base: position 1,304 of record DAIRSC010000175.1, on the reverse strand, counting down.
CCTAATTCATCTCTTATATGCGCCCCCTAAGCGTCTTTCTCAGTCAGTTCCAGTGCTACCTGCATGGCCGTTTCTTTTTTTAGGCCTCGTTTCTCATAGATTTGTGCCAAAATATGAAGTTCTTCTTCCGGCATTTCTTTAAGTTCCTTTATCTCTCTTTCAATATCTGATTTTTCGGTGTCTGTTTGAGAACTGACAGAAACATATTCTCCGGCTGCCATTGACATAGCCCCGGCAACAAGTCCTGCTACTGTAGCCAATAAAATAGGTTCTCTTGTCGAACTTGCCGCCGCGACTCCAATTGCAAGACTTGAAATTGAGATTATTCCATCATTTGCCCCAAGCACAGCCGCTCTCAACCAGTTACTACGGTGTATGTAATGATTGTCTAAATAGTTGTCAATTGTTACCATGTGTTTAGTTTATGCGCTCTATCTGTAAAGTTACGCCAAGTTTCATACAGACGGCCTTTATTGAAGGCATCATTACCCCCTTTTTGACGACATTGTATTTTGAAACTTTTTAGTACCCCTAGCACATTCTTTTGTAACTATAGAAATCCCAAACCCACCCACAAAAAAAGCCTCTCAATTTCTTGAAAGGCTTGGTGGTCCCACTAGGACTTGAACCTAGGACCACCTGATTATGAGTCAGGTGCTCTAACCAACTGAGCTATAGGACCAAAGATTCTCGGGAATCTTAAAGTCGGCAAAACTAAGATAAAGCTTTTGATTTCTGAAATTTACAGGAGTCGATTTGATAGAACCCCAAAAAAAATCCTTAGCCAAAACGCAGTCGGGCATACTCACCGCCTGTCTCATGATCCCTTGAATCCCTCCCAAAAATTCATTAATTTGCAACGTTTTATGATTCAATGGCTTTTTCAACATTATTGGTTAGTCGGCATCATCCAACTCATCGGTATCATTCATGCTTATAAATCCGGCAACACCAATTGGATCTTTATCCTCATTTTTCTTCCCCTCCTGGGAGCAATTGCCTATTTTATTGTGGAAATACTGCCCGGACTCCAATCCGACAAGCTTGGTTTTCTCACCCAACACCTCTTCGAAAGTCGCCAGAACATACAGGAACTCGAAAAAAACATACGCGTCAGTGATACCTTTGTTAATCGCACCGAACTTGCACGCGCATATGCATCCCGTAAAAATTATGCCAAAGCCATCGAGTTGTATCAGTCGGCATTGCAGGGCATGTATGCCGAAGATTTGGAGGTGATTCTTCAATTGGGTCGTTTGTATTTTCTGCAGGACCTCTTCCCTCAAGCCATTCAGTAACTGCAA
>DAIRSC010000174.1:0-5478 GCA_036804585.1 Chitinophagaceae bacterium | reverse complement strand
TTAAAAAAGCGAAATTCACCCATGAATGTGCTGATATCAAATGCTTTCACGTTAACCGGCAGCCCCTAAATACCTGCATTCTATTTTAAAACCCCGCATCGATTACAATCAATTTCAACATTGTTCACAAATTAACTTCCTTCAAAACAAAGCCTTCAGCCGATGCATATCTCCATCAGTCACGCTGAGCAGCAATCTTTCTTGTCATATCGATTTTATCATTTTTGCGAAATACGGATATGAACGGATTCAATAGGACCTTCCGTTTTCTGCACAGGACATTATCCTGAATGCTTTTCTCGAAATTAAACTTATTCAGATTACTTTTTTTTAAAAATTGAATCAAATAACAATCAATTTTCCGGAACAGGAAAATCTCAAAAAGCCGATTTCATATTTTATAATTCAGTGTGTCACGTGGTTTTTTCAACATAACACCACTCACCCTGACTCTTCTTGCCCATGATATTTTTAATTCCTACCGAAACTTTGATTTCAGAAATTTTGTGAATTGTACGACCGAAGAATATAACACTGATGTGCGCAGATATTTCCTATTCAAGGCTGCTGTCCGTTTCTAATGACTGGCTTGCAGGCTGGATTTCTGCAGGTCGTTTTAAACGTAAAAAAAGATTTTCAATTTCATCAATAGTTTTGACCAAATCCACAATCATCATCATATTGGTTCCGATATGTTTTAATCGAACATTTTTAATGGTGGTTTGAGTAGCCTCCAGGATGTAATCAAATATTGGACTTTGGAAATAGGGCGATTCAGGATTACCCACAAAGTATAATTTTAACTGACGGTTTTTAAGCATTACCTTTTCAAAACCTAATTCCTTGCCCAACCAACGTAAACGCAATGCTGTGAACAAGTCTTCCACTTGTTTAGGAATAGGGCCGAAACGATCTATCAGTGATTCCCGGAACAACTGTAACTCTGATTCATGTTCACATTGATCCAATTGAGTATAGAGCGACAATCGTTCCGCAATACTTTCCACATAGGAATCCGGTATGAGTATTTCAAGATCTGTATCAATGGTACAATCTGAAACAAAATCTTCTTTATCTAAAATCTGTTCCTTGAAAACATCTTTAAAGTCTGTGTGTTTTAACTCACGAATGGCTTCATTTAAAATTTTCTGATACATCTCGAAACCAATATCCGTGATAAATCCACTTTGTTCACCGCCTAACATATTACCTGCACCACGGATATCTAAATCCTTCATGGCAATTTGAAAACCACTTCCCAATTCACTGAATTGCTCAATAGTTTGTAAACGTTTTTTAGAATCGCTCGGTAACAAACTTAGAGAGGGTGCCAACAAATAGCAAAATGCCTTTTTATTGCTGCGCCCAACCCGTCCGCGTAATTGATGTAAATCACTCAGTCCAAACTGATGTGCATTATTCACGATGATGGTATTGGCATTCGGAATATCCACCCCACTTTCTACAATATTGGTACTTACCAATACATCATATTTCTGCGCCATAAAATCAAGAATGGTCTCTTCGAGTTCATCACCTTCTAATTGCCCATGAGCCATTCCAATGCTAATATCCGGACAAAGTGTTTGAATATGGGCGCGCATTTCTGTCAAACCATGAACCCGATTATGGATAAAAAATACTTGTCCGCCCCGCTCAGTTTCATAATATATGGCATCGCGGATGAGCTCGTCATTAAACATCGCCACCTCGGTATGAATAGGTTGTCTGTTTGGCGGCGGTGTGTTGATTACCGATAAATCACGAGCCCCCATGAGTGAAAACTTCAAGGTTCGCGGAATGGGCGTGGCCGTCAAGGTGAGTGTATCCACATTCACCTTCAAATTCTTAATTTTCTCCTTTGCAGCAACGCCAAATTTTAGCTCTTCATCGATCACAAGCAAACCCAATTCTTTAAACTTCACATCCTTCCCCAAGAGTGCATGGGTTCCTATAACAATATCAATTTTACAATCTGCCAGTTTTTCGAAAGTTTGTTTTTTTTCCTTACTCGATTTAAAGCGATTTAAATAATCCACTGTACATGGAAAATCCTTTAATCGCTCTTTAAAATTTTGATAATGTTGATAAGCCAAAATGGTAGTAGGCACTAAGACGGCAACTTGTTTGCCATCTGCCACTGCTTTAAAGGCCGCACGGATAGCCACTTCTGTTTTACCAAAACCCACATCGCCACAAACCAAGCGATCCATGGGAGAAGTTGATTCCATATCTTTTTTAACATCCTGCACAGCCTTACCCTGATCGGGAGTATCTTCGTACATAAAGGAAGCCTCCAGTTCAGTTTGCATATAAGAATCAGGAGCAAATGCATATCCCTGACTGGCTCTCCGGGCAGCATATAAACGAATCAAATCACTGGCAATATCCTTAACTTGTTTCTTGGTTTTCGCCTTGAGTTTTTCCCAGGCACCGCTACCAATTTTATGCATCTTTGGCTCGGTGCCATCCTTACCGGTGTAGCGGGTAATTTTATGCAATGAATTGATGTTCACATAAAGCACATCATTGTCCTTGTACAAAATACGCACGGCTTCCTGCATGACACCATTCACATCTATTTTTTGCAAACCCGAATATCGGCCAATACCATGATCAATATGGGCTACAAAGTCACCCGGCTGTAACTCCTTCAATGCCCGCAAATTCAGCGCCTTCCCTTGCGAGTAGGCCTGTTTCATTTTGTATTTGTGGTATCGTTGAAAAATCTGGTGATCGGTATAAGCCACCACTTTTAAATCATGATCAATAAACCCGGCCGAAATCGAATGGGGAATGGGTGTGAACAAGATATTGGCTTTCAGTTCGGCAAAAATGCTCCGCAATCTTTCCAGTTGTTTCACATTCTCCGAAAAAATAAACAAGGTAAAATGAGCGGCTGCCTGATTGTTGAGATCCTGAATGAGCAATTCAAAATTTCGGTTAAAGGCGGGTTGTTCATTCACCTGAAAAGAAAACTCTTTGAAGACGGGAACCTGAAATTCTTCATCAGCTAATCCCTTACCAAATTCCACCATACTATTATGAGATATTTGACGAATGAGCTCCTCGGGATTTAAAAAATCTTCCGGTAGAATTTTCGTTTCTTCATCTTTATCATTTACATAAATCACCTCTTGTTTGTCCTCCAAAAACCGGGTCATTTTCCGGATCCTTTCGAGGCAATGTGCAGCATCATGAATCCAGACAATGGTATTTTCCGGAATGTATTCAAATAAGGATATTTTTTCGCTCCGATCAAAATGGGTTTCAATATTTGGGATGATACTCACCTGCAGAAGGCGACGTTCCGAAAGTTGGGTTTCGGGATTAAACAAACGAATACTTTCCACCTCATCATCAAATAATTCTACCCGATACGGATATTCATTTCCAAAAGAATAGATATCAATAATACCACCACGAATTGCAAATTGTCCGGGTTCATATACAAAATCTTCTTTTACAAAACCCATGTCCAATAAAAACTCCAGTAAAAATGCTGTATCCAGTTTTTGGTTTTGTTTGATGAATACGGTGTTTTTGGTGAAGGTATTCGGATTCACCACCTTTTCGGTAATGGCCTCCGGATAGGTAATCAACACCTTTTTGCGAACTTGTTCGGCGTTCCATTTCATGAGCGTTTCGGCACGCAACATCACATGGCTGCTATTTAACTCCCCGATTTGACCGGTCTTTTTAAATGAGTCCGGAAACAAACACACGTCCAATGCTCCGCTGAGGGTTTCAAAGTCGTTTTGAAAATAAGCTGCGGCTTCTTTATCGTCTAGTATAAAAATATGATTGTAGTCTAAAGACTTAAATACCGTGGTCGCAAAAAATGAAAATGCCGCATGGCGTATATTTTTTAAGCGAATAAGGCGGGGTGCAGGCAATACAAGATCATCTGTCAAATTTTTCAGACAGGGATGTTGTTCGTATAATCCTTGCAGATACTGCAAATTCATAAAGGATGGCGAAGGTAAACCAAATTTTCATGTTGCGATTCAAAGATATTCGGTAACCTTATGACTATTGGGGCAAGGTTTGACAGATACGCTACTTTGTCATCACAGCCCTTAATTGAACGCTTACAACGTCACTCATCGTTATGCTGTTTCCGCCAACTTTCCATTCTTTTCGGTTCAGTTTAAGAGTGGTTTGCAGAATCAATTTCCCATTTTCCTGAACAGCCGTCATGATGGATTTAAATCGCAGAGTAATTCCCTTCATAGTCAAATCCCAGGTTACCCGATACTGCTGGGTACTTTCCAACTCAATTTTTACCGACTTCATTTCGATGGATGGAAATTTCTGAACATCAAAAAATTCGGCTTTTTCTTTTAAATGTTTATCGCGCATTTTAATACCTGTTTGAACCGAATGGGGCTCAACCACGCCTATAAAATAGGACTTTGAAAGATCCTTTTCATCAAATTTACCGCTCCCTTTGGCATTGCCAAACCGCCCATCCACATTGATACCGGCATTCTTGATTTTGAAGCTCACGCCAACTTGCTCAAATTTCAACCACTGTGCAAACAGAGGAACAGATGAAAGAAACGAAATGATGAGTACGAGAAAAAAAGTGATTTTTTGCATGGGCAGGTGGTGTAATTTTATTCTACAAAATTAGGTACCCAGCCTTCTTTACCAAATATCTGGACCATCTCACATAAATGTATCATAGTTACTTCAAATACGGTGTAATCCAATCTACAAATTCTTGCTTCTCGATTTGTCCTTGTCTTTTAAGAAGGGTATTTTCGTCCTTGTCGACAATCACCATCGTCGGATACGCACTCACCGCATATTTAGTTTTCAAATCGGCACCGCCAGGCATGTCGCCGTCAACCATGGCTACGATGATTTTATTGTTGATACTGAGCGCCACATCCTGATCAGGCATTACATCCGCAATAAAACCCTTACAAATACCACACCAATCGGCATGTAACAATAAAAAGATATGTTGATTTTTATCCTTTGCTTGCTGAACTGCCTGTGACCAATTTTCATTGATCACCACTACTTGATAGCTTGATGGGTCTGTAAATTCAGCCTTCTTTTTACAAGAGACGATGGACAAAATAAGTCCGATCAGCAAGAAAGAAATGGCTACGCGCATAAACGATTATTTAAGTTTAGATTTAAACACTTTTTTAAATTTTTCTACTTTAGGTGCAATCACATACTGACAATACCCCTGATTCGTATTTTCATTGTAATAGTTCTGGTGATAATTTTCTGCTACATAAAACTCAGTGAGGGGAGAAATCTCGGTCACCACATCCCGGTCATATACTTTCTCCTGATTGAGTTTTTGTTTGTAATCTTCAGCCAGTTTTTTCTGGGCATCATCGTTATAAAAAATAACAGAACGATACTGAGTACCTACATTATTCCCGTGAGGGTTTAATTGCGTTGGATCATGCGATTGCCAGTAGGCTGACAATCTTTCGTCGGTACTGATTCGCT
>DAIRSC010000173.1:0-5497 GCA_036804585.1 Chitinophagaceae bacterium | reverse complement strand
CGGCTCACAAACCGAAGAGAAATTAGCCGCTCTTGAAGCTTATGGACTGCAAGATGAAAACGGACAGCCCCTAAAGCTCAAAGCCATTTTGCATGCTTCCGGAATGGCCGCCATCTCCACCCTCATATTATCGAATGTGCAACAAGGGCAAAAAGTGTTATCCCATCTATCCTTATACGGTGGCACCCAGGAATATATCGACAAGGTTTTACCGGGCTGTGGCATTCAAACCTTGATTACCGATTTTAAAAAAACAGATGAGGTTGAAAAAATGCTGCAATCCCATCAGGATATAGCGCTCTTATACATCGAAACACCCGCCAACCCTACTTTACAATGTGTGGATATTGAAAAACTCACCCAATTGGCTCATCAATATGGCTGTAAAGTGGCGGTCGACAATACATTTGCAACTCCTTACTTACAACAACCTTTTCGATTTGGAGTTGATTTCGTTATTCATTCTACGACCAAATTTCTAAACGGTCATGGTACGGCAGTTGGTGGTGTGCTTATCGGTCGCGATTTGAATTTCATGCAAACCAAAGCAACCAAACATTTTCGTTTATTAGGCGCCAGCGTAAGTGCATTCGATGCATTTTTACTCAACAATGGCATCAAGACTCTCGAAGTTCGAATGCAGCGGCATTGCGAAAATGCCATGACGGTCGCTGGGTTTTTAGCACAACATCCTGCCGTAGAAATAGTCAACTATCTGGGACTCAAAAAACATCCCGATCACGCCCTGGCTATGCGGCAAATGAAACATGCCGGAGCACTCATGAGTTTTGAAGTAAAAGGTGGTTTTGAAGCCGGAAAAAAATTCATCAACCATCTGCAACTTTGTACCAGCGCAGTTTCGCTTGGAACCTGTGATACCCTCATTTCCCATCCAGCCAGTACCACCCACACCGGCGTTGCTGCTGAATTGCGCGCGCAATCAGGTATCAGCGATGGACTCATTCGGATGAGTGTTGGAATCGAAAATGTAGAAGATATTATGGCCGACCTGGATCATGCCCTTCAGGCCTCTCAGCACTAAACAATCATGGTGTCGCCCAAATTTTTTTCTAAACCAAATTTTTAGCAGGATGATCAGGGGAATTTTTTTTATCCTCACACCTGCTGCCCGCTGCAATATTTATAGCGCCAATAGCGCGTAAAGGATTTTCGCTCGCATCTGGTCCGAGATGAATCTCCGGCTTTCCCATTCATGGTTCATCACCCGCATCTGCACTTTGGTCTGCTTTTTGATGATATTATCATCTACCTTTATTAACTTCATATGGTGAAAGCGCTATACACAATCCTGATTACACTCTTTTTGTTGATTCCTTTTTGGGGATTGTCCCAGGAAAAAGAATTCAACAATTTTTTATCCGAAAAACCGCAAAAACTCGAAATTACTGAAGAAATGAAGGAGGCCGAGCGGAGTTATAATGTAAATAGCCTTGAACGAATAGCCATCCATCGCAAATATTGCTTTGAAATTTATAAAGAAGACCTTGTTGCGCTGTTAGCGGGTCAGGACCGTAGTGTATACATAACCCTGGAAGAGGGACAATGGTATCATTTTGTTTATGTGGGTGATCCTCATGCCGGAAAGATTTCTGTCAACCTCTTTCTCGAAGGTGTAGGCGATTTTGTCAATGATCGGCTCAAACCCCAGCAAGACGGTGAGTTTTGGTCGGAATTTTCTTTTTTGTGCCCACAAACCGGTAATTACGAATTGTCCTTTTTTCAACGATGCCCCATTTCAAGGCCTTTGTCCTACCTGACTGTTTTTCGCCGCACTTCAAGCGCAACAGGTAAGTTGTAGAATGACGCATTCATCAAATCAGATAGTACCGATTTCGTTCAATTTCCTCTTTTACTTCATCTGTGACTAAATACCGAATTGATTTTTTTTCACGAATCAATGTCCGAATATAAGTAGATGAAATATCCAGAAGAGGCGCGTCGGTTATTTCTACCTGCGCACCTTGAGGGACCTTGATTTCAAATCCGGGCCTTTGATATACAATGAGCGAATATTGAGACAACAATTGCTGGTAATTTTTCCATTTATCTAAATTCTGAAAACTATCTCCGCCCATTATAATCCGAAACTGATGTTGCGGGTATTTCTCTTGTAAATGGGTCATTGTATCGATGGTGTAAGAGGGTCGTGGCAAACTGAATTCAACCGAACTTGCTTTAAACCGTGGTTCACTGTCAATCGCTGTTCTGACCAAATGCAGCCGATCCTGCTCACGCAATAAACTTTTACTTTCCTTTAAAGGATTTCGCGGCGAAACCACAAACCACACCTGTTCCACTCCACAATGATGCAACACATGATTGGCCAATATCAGATGGCCAATATGAATAGGGTTAAAACTGCCGAAATACAAACCTATGTCCATGCGGTAAAATTAGGCCCTCTTCTACAATTTATTTAAACCCAGATTTTGCACAAGAGAATAAAAATCTGAGTGCTTAGGCTCGAGGCATTTCCCATCCTACTACTTTACTCTTTTGCCACTTGGACATATCCGGAACTTTGCCATGCAGGAGAACTTCAAAATAGGCCATGATAAGCGATGAACGCCTGAAACTGCGCTCCGGAATGTCTAAAAAGTAATTGTGCGTCCGCTCACAAGCCCGGTTAAAATCGATATAATACGTACTCCTGTCGAAGGGATATTTGGGTTTACTGCCCAATTTTCGATTGCCCGATAACAAAGCAGCACCATTGAGTTTGGTATCAGCCCGATTATAATGCACCCACTTTCTTTTTGCCCATTGAATCCGATTGAGCCATCTGTGATGCCCTTTCCGATTGGTACAGGGTGCATTTAAAATCAGGTTATCAATAAAGGGCTCTGCATTCCATTTTTGGGTTAAACCCGATTGCACCAATACCTCCAGTAGCAAATTGCCCATGCTATGAAAAAATAAACTCAATGTCTGCTCTTTAAAAGTAGCGCGCCGCATTCTGATAGTGTCCATCATTCTGAAATAAGCCGCATAACCCTGTGCAGCGTTTCGCATACTCATTCGAAAATTCTGTATAATACCCAAATCACTTGCCATACTAGCGTAATCAAAAAGGACCACATTCACTTGATATGTCTGCCGCATCGCACTTGCCCTGCGCAAATTACCATAAAAGGTTTTGCCCATCCCTTCGGTATAAATGACCCAATCTCTATTGGGTAAGCTTTTCAGGGCCTCATTGAGAGTATAAAAAGGATAAATCTTCCAGGCAGAATCTTCATCCACCACATACAAATATTGCCAGCAGTTGGTGTCACTCCGTTCTGCGGCAAAATGACTGCGCGTAAAATCCATAGGGCGATTGCTCAACATGAGAAATGCCGATTGTGACTCGGGACGCGGTGTATGACCCATCCATTGTACGCGATGCCAGGGTTCCTTGAAGCCACGAGCTGCCGCGGAGACGTGACAAAAACACATCAAACTGAAAAATAGGACCCAAAACAACTGTAACAAACTCATCAATCCGTGAAGGTAAGCATACACCCTGAATAGACCCAATTGAGGAGCATTCCGGGTATTGATTCTGTATCTCTTTTTTCAATAATTATAATATCTTTGCCCGATTGATGATGACGGGACCAGTTTATAAACGTTTTGTGTCGCTGCGCCAGGTTAAGCGGAAAGCTTTCGCGGTGTTGATTGATCCGGACAAGGTATCTGTTTCTCAAATTTCCACCTTGGCCGAGCGTTGTAATCAGGCATGTGTTGATTTCGTTTTTATGGGTGGCAGCCTTATGGTGAGCCAGCATTTAGACGAATGTATCCGGCATTTTAAAGCCAGCAGCGATATTCCCGTGGTCTTGTTCCCCGGAAGTCCTTCTCAGGTAAGTTCCTATGCAGATGCTTTGTTTTATCTTTCCCTCATTTCGGGCCGGAATGCTGAGCTATTAATTGGAGCACACGTAGTGAGCGCCCCGATGGTGAAAGCCAGCGGACTCGAAATCATCTCAACCGGTTATATGGTAGTTGATGGCGGCGCCCCTACTACTGTTTCGTACATGAGCGGCAGTGCACCAATTCCCCGTGACAAAGATGACATTGCTTTATGTACAGCCCTTGCAGGTGAAATGCAGGGTAAACATCTCTTGTATGTGGATGCAGGCAGTGGAGCCCGATTGCCGGTTTCGGATAGTATGATTCAAAAAATCAGTGCTCACACCCAAATTCCTTTAATTGTTGGAGGAGGTATTAAAGACCCTGAAAGGGCCTACTTGCATTGTAAATCCGGCGCTGATGTGATAGTAGTTGGAAATGCCATCGAAAAAGATGTGAGTATGATTCAGGAAATCGCTTCTGCCGTGCATCAGCAGTATATCAAAGCTTGATTTCTTCAACTTTTATAACAACCCTGATAGTTATTGTTTGGCAGCCCGTTTGGCTTCAAGTTTTTGTCCATCCGGCAACATTAAATTGAGCAAGGCTTCTTCGATAGAACCAGAAACACTTTCAATAATTCGGCCAACTTCTCGGTACTGATGCATAACGATAATAGTCGGCACTCGTTCGATATTATAAAATTTGTGCTCAATATTCAAAGCTTCCTTTTTGCGATTCACACCATACATTTCAATGGCATTCATATCAAATCCGGCATCTTTAAGTGTTTTATACAACTGAGGTAAAAGCACCTGGGTATCTTCGCACCAGGTACCCATGAAAATAACCAAGCGATAATGGTGCATCACCGATTTTATAGCTTTAATCACCTCTTCGTTGGGATGATAAGCAGCTGCACCTTTGACCAACCATTTATTCACGGTTTCATCCATCACATCGGCAAAAGTGAGTTTACCTCTCAGAAGCACTTTATCTGTTTTCTTATCGTTCTCTCTAACAAAATCCTGCGCTTGCATGATTGTTGTCATTGTAAGGATAAACATTAGTAAGGTCCACTTTTTCATATTATCTCGTTTTTTTACCGGGTTACAATAATCGTCTTGTAATGAGCCAACCACCGAAAACCCATCATTGGAGAGCTAAAATAAGTTCAAATTCGGGAGCCACAAAATAATCGCTCTCCATTGTGTCATGAAGTTTGTTTCAGGCTATTTTTTAATTCCATCAAAAAGGTCCGAACCGTTTGCAAATTTTCAATCAGGGTTTTATCATCCTTGGCCTTCTTTTTATTATTTTTCAGATAATCGCGGGCGCCTTCGAGGGTCATTTTTTTGTCTCGGACCACATGGAAAATCAATTTCAATTTTTCCAGATCCTGTTTATTATAGTAACGGTCGCCTTTTTTGTTTTTTTTCACCCCGGCTAACTGAGCAGGAAATTCCTTTTCCCAGAATCTTAACAAGGAGGCATTTACCTGAAACATTTCTGCAACCTCGGTGATGGTGTAATAAACTTTTTTTAGGGTATTTAAGTCCACTTCAACAGGAGCGCTCTCCTCCTGCAAAATCTTAATCTGATCAAATAAAGATAATTGTTGCACTTCCGTATAAAGGTAATC
>DAIRSC010000172.1:0-5534 GCA_036804585.1 Chitinophagaceae bacterium | reverse complement strand
AGAAAGGGCTTGTTTGCCTGAAAAATATTCATTGACTTCAAATGTACAACAGGATTTTTGATTGTACCCACCGCCCGAATTTGCCTAAATTATCCTGTTTCCAGAAAGAGTCTTTGAAGCCAAAATTTATGCTTATCATTGTATTCAAGTGCAAACCAAGGCGATATTTTCATGCACCTCTCAACCCGGGTTTTCGCTTACATAAATATTGATTCTTAAATTCCGGATTCATGAAATGGATATTCTTTGTAATTTCTTGTTTGTTTGCGGCTCCAATGAGCGCTCAAAACGATGCGAAAAGGACGGTGGCTTTGATGAACGAATGCCTCTCACTTTTTTCCGCAGCCGAAGAAGGGCAGCTCATTCTGTTTGAGTTGACCGGTACTCTGGATTTTAAACAAAAAAGTACCTCTACAAGATCATCACTTGCTGAAATCAAATTAATCAATGTTGAAAAATCAACTATTGGTTATCACGTTAACTATACCTGTTTGGAAGGAAACAATTGTATCAATTTTATTAAAAGCGATATGAATACAACGCCTTTGAATACCGGCATCTTTTTCCTCAGTGATCTCAAAGCTGCAAATACACTGGCTTCCGGCTTATTTAAATTGTGCAAAAAATATCAGGGCTCTACTTTGTTATGCTCTTTGCAATTGGGCAAAGACGCCAATGGACAAGAACCGGTTATGAACATGAATCAGGATGCTCCTATCCAACCTGTAGTTGTGACTAAACCAACTCTATCGAACACTGGCAGTGCTATAAAAGCAGAAAAAAAACCGGATCAAGATGAGGACGACACAGAAGATTCAGCGGCTAAACAAACTGAAGAAAAAAGACCTGCACCGAAGGCCAAATCAAAATCTGCAAAAAAAGAAGAAGAATCTGATGATGAAGCCGAAGAAGAAAAAAGTTCGAAACCGAAAACAGCAATTGCTCGCAAACAAAACCGAAATGATGAAGTGGAAAAAGAAGAACCGGAGCCACCCACTGAGCGATCTGAACCCTCGAGGGCCGATAATCGCAAAATAGGAACGGATGCCTGTAACCGTTGGATGATGGTAGCTGAATCCGGCAAACAAAAAGACTTTAAGGATTTAGAAGGGAAAGAAGTGAATGCAAGCACAAAAATCAATGAGAGCAAACTGAAAATAAAAGGAGCCCGAAAAAACTATATTTCAAATTATAAAGAAACCCGAGCTTTCATCGCAGAAATAAAAACCCATGCTGACTTTGGCCTTTTATCTGAAGAATTTGATCAACTTCAAAGTGAATTGGACGAATGTCTTGGCCCTCAGTGGGATATTCACGACCGCTCAGCCGATGAAGAATAAAAAGATTATCAAGGTGAAATACGAGATGTGGAATATCGCCATGAAAGTGATAGCAGTCTACCCGGAATACGCCTCATCATTCTGGCAGATGGTGAAAAATACACCTTCTTTATTCGAATTTGTAAACGTTAAACAACCATCGAAGTTCTAATTCGATGTCAATGTTGTTTAAAGTTCGCAATTATTTTGTGACTCGGGGTACAATCTGTGCCATCAAATCAGCTTCACAAACCAGTTTATTGCCTACATAGGCCGACCCTTTCATTTCGCAAATTCCTCGTCTGATCGGTTGCGTCAATTCCATTTTCATGATCAAAGTATCACCGGGCATTACTTTCTGCTTAAATCGAGCATTGTCGATTTTTAAGAAATAAGTGTCAAATTGCTTTTCCGGACCACCTTGATTATTTAAGACCAATACACCTCCCGTTTGGGCTAAAGCCTCTAATTGAAGTACGCCCGGGAAGACCGGATTATCCGGGAAGTGACCTGTAAACATCGGTTCATTGATCGTGACATTTTTAATGCCGACAATATGGTTGTCACTCAACTCGATAATTTTATCAACCAATAAAAAAGGATATCGGTGAGGCAATAATTTTGAGATATAGTTAATATCATAAATAGCCGGTACACTGGGGTCATAAACCGGAACATCCAACATCGTTTTATTTTTACGGATATAATCTTTAATCTTTTTCGCAAAGGCGATATTACTCTTATGACCCGGTCGATAGGCAATGATATTGGCTTTAATCGGATATCCTATCAACGATAAATCACCCACAATATCCAATAGTTTATGTCGGGCAGGCTCATTGTGATGGTGTAATTTCAAATTGTTCAAAATACCTTCCTGTTTGACTTCAATATGGTCTTTTTTAAACATCTTGGCCAATTTCTCTAACTCATCTTTTTCCAGCACACGATCAACAACTACAATGGCATTGTCTAAATCTCCACCCTTAATGAGGTTATTATTGTACAGGTATTCGATTTCATGTAAAAAACAGAAAGTTCTGCAATTGGCGACTTCTTTTTTAAAGCATTTCAAACTTTTTAAATAAGCATGTTGTGTACCCAGTACATTCGAATTAAAATCAATCATCGTTGTGATTTTATATTCGGTACTCGGCGTTGCCACCATTTCTACATTTTTCTCATCATCCGTATAGGCGATATTGGTATCAATAGAAAAATAAATCTTTTTCGCATCCTGTTCCACAATGCCTACTTCTTCTATTTTTTCAACAAAAGCCCATGCACTGCCATCCATAATCGGAACCTCTTCATTATCCAGCGAAATCAAAGCATTATCTATCCCCATACCGGTTAAAGCCGCCAGTATATGTTCTACCGTTGCAACACGAGCGCCTTTTGATTCCAAAGTGGTTCCGCGAGAGGTATCCACTACCAAATCAACATCTGCTTTAATAATTGGTTTCTCGGGAAGATCATTACGTTGAAATTTCAACCCATGACCCGCACTGGCTGGCATAACGATCATTTTTGTTTTTAATCCCGTATGTAAGCCGACGCCTTCAATCGTAAATTCTGACTTCAAGGTTTTTTGGTTATCCTGTAACATTCGATTTTTTTTAATTGATCGTTTTTGGTTGTTGTTTTTCTTCGAGGGCTCTTTCCAATACTTCTATTCGCTGTAGCAATTCCGGAAGTTTTCGCAACACTGCCTGACTTCTTAAGGATGCTTGATATTCAAATGCAGGAGATCCGGTTAATGCACTTCCTGTTTTGCTCACTTCTTTCGAAACACCACTCTGTGCATTGATTCTCACCTGATCGGCAATTTTGATATGTCCGACTATTCCTGCCTGTCCACCAATCATCACATATTTCCCAATTTTTGTGCTCCCCGATATCCCTGCCTGAGCCGCCACCACAGTATGCTCGCCTATTTCTACATTATGGGCTACTTGTATTAAATTATCCAGCTTAGCTCCTTTTCGAATAATGGTCGCTCCCATGGTTGCCCGATCAATAGTACAATTGGCGCCAATCTCCACATGATCTTCAATAATCACGTGCCCGATTTGAGGGATCTTTTTAAATTGACCGCTCTCCAGTGCAAAGCCAAATCCATCGCTCCCCACTACTGTTCCGGAATGAATAATGACCCCCTCTCCAATCACACAGTCTTTGTATACTTTTACACCCGAGTATAAAACACTCCCCTTTCCTACACGTACACCTTTTCCGATATACACATGCGGATAAATAATCACGCCATCATCGAGCACCGCCTCATCATCAATGTAGGCAAAGGCTCCAACATAGCATTTTTCACCAACCCGTGCTTTTTCACTGACATGCGATCCGGCCTCCACGCCCTGATGGTGTCCATTCCCAACAATATCCTGATAGGTTTGCAACAAAATTGCAAAAGCTGCATAGGCATCTTTTACCCGAATGAGCGTAGCTTCCAAATCCTTTTTTAAGCTCACTTGTTCATTCAGTAATATGATGGATGCTTTAGTAGTATACAAATATTCTTCATACTTGGGGTTAGCTAAAAAACAAATATCCCCCTCTTGACCTTCTTCTATTTTGGCAAATGATTGCACACTCACTTGCGGATTGCCCACAATTTGTCCTTGTACAACAGCTGCTATTTGTTGTGCCGTAAATTTCATAATACCTTTCAGGATTTCACATCATTTTTGAGGAAGCAAATGTAATGTTTTTTCACTGGTACCAAAAGCCCGGCATGTATCAGGCTATGGTCCACTTCTGAGATATCAAGTTCTGTTCCGTTTTTAAACAGAATACGAATTCGTTCATTTTCAGCTTGGTAGGTCTGGTTACTACTTACTTCCTGCATTAAATAATAATGTAAGTCTTTATCGTGCAAATTTAATTGCGACTGTATCTGATTCTTTAATTGCGCAAAGAAGTCCCGATCCGGCTGATCACTAAATACCACTTTAAATAATTTACGCGACAATAACCGTTCACACAAATCCGATAAAATAACATCTTCGGACCGGCTCCACACTTTGATAGCAGCATTGATATCACTATCATCCAATGCTAAAAAATATTTTAAACATTGTTCATCTTTTTCAAAAGCGAACCGATCAGATTCATGATTCAGAAAAAAATCCAATGCCGGCGTTGCAAATAATTTTTGTCCGGCACGGCTCAATTCCTTTGCCCGTTTCAGGATATTTACCAACATCAACTCCGAACTTAACACCGTTTTGTGCATATATACCTGCATATACATAAGGCGGCGTGCTATTAAAAAATTCTCTGCCGAATGAATCCCTTTTTCTTCGATGAACAATTGATCATCCTTTACACAAAGCATTTTAATAATCCGATCGTACCCGATTACCCCCTCCGAAACACCGGTAAAAAAACTATCTCTTGCCAAATAATCTAATCTGTCAACATCCAATTGCGAACTCACCAGTTGATGCAAAAATCTTTTTGGATAGGTTCCTTTGAAAATCGCCCCGGCCATATCAAGCTGCCCATTAAACTGCTTATTCAATCGCTCCATAATCATCAACGAAAGTTCTTCATGGTGCATATCTACCAGCGAATGTTCAAGTGCATGTGAAAATGGACCATGACCGATATCATGAAGTAAAATGGCCAATTGGGCCGCTTGAAATTCCTCATCACTGATATCAGTGCCTTTTAGTCGCAATTCATTCAATGCAAGCGTCATCAAATGATAAGCCCCTAAACTATGATGCAAGCGGGTATGCACAGCTCCCGGATAAACCAGATAAGCCAATGCCATTTGTTTAATCCGACGCAAGCGCTGATAATCACGATGCGCAATAATTTGATAAATCAATTCATCTTTAATAGTGATAAATCCATGTACCGGGTCATTAATAATTTTATGCACGCTGTTTATTTCTGAAAACGAATGTAGAACTTTCCAATTAAATGTCCGAAAAAGCTACTTTGGCAGGATCATCAAATCAGGGGCTGCTGGCTATCTCACCGACGCTTCAAATTCAGGGGAGCGTTCATGGGATAGTGTTATTGTAAAGCCCTAGTAGGATGACGCCAAAGTTGAAGATGCCAGTGAGAAGTAAAATCAGAGAAAAAACCGCAAGCTTTTTGAAGTGATTTGAAAAATTGCCCTACATTTAAAAAAAGGACAATTCGAGACCGTTGCAAAACGATCAAAAATAATTGGCTAAGTCATTTGGCTTC
>DAIRSC010000171.1:0-5561 GCA_036804585.1 Chitinophagaceae bacterium | reverse complement strand
ATAATGAAGACGAGGAAGAATTACCTATCTTATAAGTGCTAATATCCCAGATTCCCTCTAACACCATTTGTTGAGATATTGCAAAAAAATCGGCATTTTGATGCAAAGATGATTGCATTGTTTAAAAATCCATTTTGGTATTATATTTAGTCCATGAAGAAAGAAACCAGGCTATTGAGTATTCCTGTTATCGTGGCTGCTTTGGGCTACTTTGTGGACATTTATGATTTGGTACTTTTCAGTATTGTTCGTCAACCCAGTTTGAAAGCGATTGGGATTGCTGCTGATGCCATGGAGAGCAACGGACTACTGCTGATCAATATTCAAATGATTGGAATGCTGATCGGTGGACTGATGTGGGGCATACTGGGGGATAAAAAAGGTAGACTATCTGTTTTGTTTGGTTCAATACTCATGTATTCACTTGCAAATATTGCGAATGCTTATATCACCACGATCAATCAATATGCAGTGCTGCGATTTATTGCCGGTGTTGGGTTAGCGGGGGAATTGGGGCCGGGCATCACACCGGTGAGTGAAATTCTGAGTAAAGAGCAAAGAGGCTGGGGGACCACCATCGTAGCTACTGTTGGCGTTTCGGGGGCTATTCTGGCGGGTATTCTCGGTTTGACAGTAGATTGGACAACCTGTTATTTGATTGGTGGTATTTTAGGATTATCACTGCTTCTCATGCGTATTGGCGTATTTGAATCAGGTATGTATAAAATGGCCAAAGCGCACTCCAATGAATTAGGCAGCTTAAAACTTTTATTCAGCAATTCCGAACGACGGTCGAAATATTTGCATTGCATTTTGGTCGGCTTACCCATTTGGTATGTGATTGGCATTTTAATTACACTGAGTCCGGAATTGGGTAAAGAATTGGGCATAGTAGGAAAAATTAATCCTGCATATTCCATCATGTATTGTTATGCCGGGGTTACCTTGGGAGATTTGGCATCCGGTGTATTAAGTCAGCTGATTAAAAGTCGCAAAAAGGTGTTGCAAATTTTTGTATTGGCTACATTTATTTGCGTTATCCTCTACTTTTTTTTAAGGGGCATAGAGGTGCAAAGCTTCTATTTGTTTTTCTCCATATTAGGATTTGCTGCGGGGTACTGGGCCGTATTGATTACGACTTCCTCCGAACAATTTGGAACGAATATACGGGCCACAGTCACCACATCGGTTCCCAACTTTATTCGTGCCGCTTTGGTACCGATTTCTTTGATGTATGCCGGTATTCAAACCTTCGGATTACATAAATTACATGCAGGACTCATCACAGGAATCGTATGCTGCGGAATTGCTTTCTGGGCAACCGGGCGCTTAAAGGAGTCGTTTCATACTGATTTGGATTATCACGAAAAACGATCCTGATCAATGATGAAGTAACTTAAAACGATGTCGTTTCCCCTTGTCTTCAGCCAATAGTAAAAAGTATATGGAACTTGGCCATTCAGCAGTTGAGATTTTGCTTTGACCTTCTCCCAGCGATTGTTGCCAAATTGGTTTACCAAACAAATCCAGCACAATGACTTCAGCATGAAAAGACAGTTCCAGCATGAGTTCATGTTGAAAAGGATTATTTAATCGAACTATGGGCTCTATGGTTTCGTTTAAATAATTGGGGATAACAGTCGGTATTTTATTGAACCAGATGGAATCATGACATAGACCACTCCATTGACTACTATCTTTCACATTTCTCAGGGAATACATACCACTATCCACCAAAAAAAAATGCAAGGAATCAGTAATATTAGAAAAGCTCTGAACCCATTGATTGTTGAGAAATAAATCGCAAGAATAATCTCCCGGTCGGCAAAATGCGACTGATGCCTTTAAGGAGTCATTGGATATCGTATCGGTCACATAGAATTGTGCCAAAGGGGATGCAGTGATTCGTTGCACAAAAGTATCAATAGTTGAACACGGTGGGAAGGTATGGTCCTGAAAGTCATAAAAAAAACTACACTGCCCTGCTCCGTTGAAATAATTCTGGGTGAAATGAAAATCATGCTCGGGATTCATGGTCAACACGGGATCATTGTCGCCATACGTAAACAAATAATGGGTTGAACTATTTTGAATTTTATTTTTAACATAAGCTCTGTCATAATAATCAACCAGGGAGTCGAAACGGGTCCGCAAAATATCTTTTTCCGCATATGTACTATCAAATAAAATAGAATATCCGCCTGAGATAAGTGCTGCATCCGGCTGTTCGAACAACGTACACAATAAAGATGCATATCCACCTTCGGACAAGCCGAATAAAAATACCTTGTCGTAATTTTTTTTGAGGTATTTCACCCAGGCGATCATTTCGATGAGATAATTAATCCCATAACGCCGGTTTTGGGTAATCAGATAATTGACAATATATTCATTGAGTTTATGTCCATTCCATTGAATGGCTCTGGATTCTTCGTTGGGTTTGATAAAAGTGTACACATCGCCAAACTTCCTGCAATTTGCTACCATTTGACACAAGGTATTGTGATATCCCCATCCGTTGACAATCGCATAGGACATATTTTCGCCGGTGCCTGGTACCATTAAAAACGCATATCTACAGGATAGCTGCAAGGTATCGGGAAATAAAAATCCATAAGCCAGGGCCGAATGATTTTTAAAGTTGTATGGCAATAAGACCATTTGATTTTGCTGCGGATAATTATTGGGATACAAGGCCATGGAATTGTTGACCAGGGTATCATAATGAATGGTATCGGCAACAGTTAATCCGGAGATTGAATCCAAATCCTGACGTGCAAAAACGAATTGGGTATCGATCGTGGCCAGATGTTGTTGCACCGAACCCATGGGTGGAAAATGATACCAATTACCGGGCATGATATTGTCATCTACATAGCGTTGGTAAGTAAATATGCTTTGAAAGAAAAGGCTATCCGTTGCACTTAACTGAGCCGATCCCGAAAAACTGATAATCGTTAAAACGCCGAGCATTAAATACTGAAACTGTTTCATGGGAGCTGGTTTAAGTTTATTAAATACCACCTAAAAACTACGCCCGATACCCACTACCCAGCGCCATGCCAGAAAATCGGATTTGGCGGCAGGAGGAGCAGAAAGGAAAAATGGCATATCAAATCGAATTGTAAAAGGCTCAACTTTTTCCAGAGGACCAAATTTCTTCAAGGTTAATGCGAAACCAACACCGGCGTCCATTCGATTTTTACTCCACTCATTCACCGGATTCATCTGGCTGATATTATCAGGATTTAATCTGGACCGACTCATCAAACCGGCATCTCCGAATAAATAAGCATCGAGGTGAAAATAATCGCGGATATATTTGGGTCGGATACGAAACAAACGATCGAAATCAATTTCCATATTCACGGCTGCACCACTCTTGCCCTTATAATTCAGAAACAGATTTCCATCTTCATCTTCATCAATGGCATAATATCCGGTATAGCCTCTTAAGTTCAAGCCACCGCCCATGTGGATGCTGGAAAAATCTATTTTAGACATTCCACTTAAATCACGGGGTGCAATTCCTTGTGAACGTACCCATTTACTTTCCATCATTTCTTCCGGATTGGCTCCTTGCATAAAGAGTACACTTTCTTGTGGCAAATCGTTGCCAATACCGTATCGCGCAAAAACACGTGTTTTAAAATCCAATTTTCGCCACGAATTATTTTGCACCACTTCACCTTGTAAAAAAGCGTAGTTATAAGTGAGAGGTGTTCGCAACTGCATACGCAATAATCCGTTTCCACCCATACACTTATAACGATGGTCGAAGAATAGTTGCACAAACGCATTTTGCTTAGAATTTAATTTACCGGACGTTGTAAAAGAGGACCATTCGTCGGGGAAGAGTAGATAATCACGGTTCAATTCACGTTTTCTGAATTGCGTAACTGCCTGCATTTTAAACTGAGACTGACCATTGATTTTATAAGAAGTATAAATGCTATGTCGTGCGAATCCATCAATATATCTGCTATCAATTCCCCAGCCGATTTTATGACTTATTTTTTTGAATACATTATCGTAACGAAAGGTATAATCAATAGGTGAACGATCGTCAAACCAACCCTCACCTTCAAAAGGTCTGTACTGGATATAAGAAAGTACCCGGGTATTGAACCAAATTGTTCCATGTAATTTTCGCAAATAGTTCATAAAAGAACCGTCAAAATGAATACCGGCTTTGATCCCATCTACGGCATTCCACCAAAAATCTGGTCGGTAAAACATCTGGTATTTTTTCCATGATGGCGTATTGGCAATGTAATGCTCGAATTTCAAGGTACGGCTTAGAGGTGATAATTTCATGCCCGTCCTTTTATAATTATCCATCATATCAATATCTGCCAGGCGGTTACTGGTATCAATGATAACATCCTTTATTCCTGATGGAATGTTGAGTTTGGCAGTGTATTCGGGATAGAGTAAATCCCAGCCATACCACATGGGTAACACTTTGGCATTGGTTTTTTTAATAAAATACTTATTCGGGATATGATAATGATAGGACTCTCCATTTTTTGCCTGAACAGTAAAGTCGATAGGCATTTGCATTTCACCATATCGTTTAAAGCGAATCATGTACTGATCTTTGGCCAATCCCTTTTTAACCGAACGTATACCATAGTCGGTATGCTTGGTCGTTTCAAGCCATTGATCAAAAAACCACGAAAGATCCTGACCTACATACTCCATGATACTACTTGTAAAATCTTCAAAATAAGGGTGTGCAAACTTCCATTTGGCCACATAATGTTTCATGGCACTCTGAAATAGTGAATCGCCCAATACATATTGCAGATTATACAACATGGTTGCGGTTTTATGATAAACATTGCTGTATCCATTTTCGTGTCCCAGGGCCGAATGAAAATCGTTGGAATGGGTGTTCAATGCCTTATCCTGATCGCGCATGGCATCAAACATATAGCGGTTATATACATTTCGGTCTTTCGCCAATTTAGGCTCGAGGTGTTTGCGTTTATATTTATTTTTATCCGGCGTTTCAATCATGGTATCACCGTCAATTTTCTGAAGGCCCCATGCCGTTAAAAATTGGGTGAACCCTTCATCAAGCGCAGCCCGATAAGTTTCATTATTTCCAATCATTCCATAAAACCAGTTGTGTCCGATTTCATGAACCAGCAAACCATGAAAATCCGGGTCATTGCCACTATCAAGCGTGAGCATGGGATATTCCATGCCATCATTGGCATCAGCCGCAACCATTTTAGGGTATTCATACATCCCAAAATCTTCAGAGAAAGTCTTGATGATTTTAGCCACATAATCTGAAGCATTCTGCCAGCGACTGGCATGCGGCTCGAGCGCAACAGCAATGCAACGAATACCGTTCCATCTTGTTTCACCTATCCGATAATGAGGATCGGCGGTAAATGCAAAATCATGCACATTGTTTGCGATAAAATGCCAGGTTTTACGTTGACTACTATCATAAGGAATGATGATTGAAGGTGCCTGACCAAAAGGTTTATTGGCGAAATTTTTAATATCTAATTTCGCGCGTAATTCAGACGGAAGTACCTCTTCTT
>DAIRSC010000170.1:0-5571 GCA_036804585.1 Chitinophagaceae bacterium | reverse complement strand
CACAAAGCTAATAAAAGGGCCTCAAATTCCCGCCTCTTTTCAGGTATCCTAAACCCCATTTGCAGAGCATTGATTCGGTTCGTACTTCTAAATTCATTGGCATCTTTACAATTATTGACGATTCATTAATGAGCAGTATAGCATGGGGGAACTAAAAATCATCTATTCTTGCAAGTTAAAATTGAACAAATATGTATCTACTTCAAATGACAACCCAAGCTACTCAGGAAGTTGGCAAAGTCACATCTCAGGCAGTGGGCTATTTCGACATCATTAAAACCAAGGTTTTAAATTATGCACCCAATATAGTGGGGGCCATCGTTTTTTATGTCATTGGTTCATGGCTCATTGGTAAACTGGTGGGCATGATGCGAAAGGTGCTCACCCGCGGATCCTATGATGCATCTCTGCAAACTTTTCTGGTATCGTTGGTAAAAGTGGCACTCACTATTTTGTTGCTGGTTTCTATCGCAGGTATTTTAGGGGTTGATACAACGGCTTTCGGTGCGCTGATTGTAGGTGCAGGTGTGGAAATAGGATCTGCTCTCAATGGTACATTAGGTAAGTTAGACGGAGGGGTCATGATGTTGGTATTCAAACCTTTTAAGGTAGGGGATATGATAGAGGCTCAAGGCATTACCGGAGTGGTCACCGAACAAGGCGTTTTTAGTACAACAATTTTAACAGCAGATAATAAAACGGTTTTTGTACCCAATGGTCCTTTATCAACGGGTGTTATCACCAATTACACCACTCACGGTAATTTGAGGGTCGATTTAACCATGGCCATTTCTCCCGGTCAGGATTTAGACAAAGCAAAAACATCAGCTATTTCAGCCGTGTTAGCCCATCCAAAAGTCTTACGTGTTCCGGAGCCTAGTGTGAGTGTGATGAAAGTTGCAGATGGAATGGTCACATTATCTATTCAGCCGTTTTGCGAACAACCGGATTACTGGGATGTATATTTCGGTTGTACTGAATTGGTGAAAAAGGCCTGGGATCGCGATTCCATTCAAGGGCCAACGCCTACTCGTTTGGTCATCAACAAATGATCAAAGCATTTTTCGTAATAAATTGACAGTCTTTGACCAGTCTGTATGCTCCGGTATACAGACTTTTTTTATACATTTAACCCGGTTTAAATTCTGGTTTGAGTTGCCATACATACCACTGCGCATTCAAGCTCATTATAAAACACTTATTTAATCTTACATGAAATACCTTCAAATGATTCGAAATATTCAAGCTGTGCTTTTCTTGTTGTGTATCAGTTTGCCTGCACTTGCGCAAAAAAAATCAATTACCCTCGAAGATATCTGGGTTAAAAACACCTTTCGTCAGGAATTTGTTTCCGGATTTCGATCCATGAAGGATGGTTTACATTATACCGAAATGAACAGCAATAATACCTTGCTGAAGGTTCGTTTTTCCGATGCCCAAATTGTGGATTCAATCGTATCCTTCAAAGATCTAAAATGGGAGAATGCTGAAATAAAAGTGGAAGATTATCAATTCAATCATGATGAAACAAAAATGCTCTTATTTGCCGAGTCTGAACCCATTTACCGACGTTCCATCTTAAATAAAGTATTTGTGTACGACCTGCAAAGCAAACAGCTTACACAAGTGCACTCAAAAAAAATATTGCATGCAACCTTCTCACCGCAAAGCGATAAGGTTGCCTATGTATTTGAAAATAATTTATACTATCGCGACCTAGGTACCAATCGTGAAGTACCGGTTACCGAAGATGGAGATTATAACCATCTTTATGGAAATTGTGATTGGGTATATGAAGAAGAATTTGAATTCACCCGTGCGTTTACCTGGAGCGAAAAGGGTGATTATATTGCTTATTATCACTTCGACCAAACTGAAGTACCTGAATATCGTTTTGATTTTTATGAAAATTTATATCCTCGTGAATATCGCTACAAATATCCCAAGGCGGGTGAAAAAAATGCCCTGGTCAATATCATGATTCATCATATTGGTAAACGAAAAAAAATATCCGTGAATCTGGGAGAGAATACAGACATCTATATTCCGCGGATTAAAGTAAATCCTTACGACAACTCTCTCATCGTTTATCGATTAAACCGCCTGCAGAATCATCTTGAATTATTGCGTGTGGATGTGAACGATGGCAGCACAGAAATGATTTACGAAGAAAAAAATGAGGCCTATATAGAAATCAATGACCATTGGCATTTTTTTAAACAACAGAATGCTGTGCTTTTCTCCTCCGAAAATGATTGTTATACCCATATCTATTATCACGATTTAAATGCACATACAGAAAAACAATTGACGAAAGGAAATTGGGAGGTTACCGAAATTCACGGGGTTGATGAAAATAAAGGAACTGTTTATTATACGGCCGCCGAATCTTCGCCGCTGGAAAGACAACTATTCAAAGTTCAACTGGATGGTACAAAAAAAACAAGTTTAAGACCCGAAAAAGGCTGGCATGCAGTTCAGTTTAGCGATGGGTTTCAGTATTACCTGGATCGTTATTCCAATACCACTCAGGTGCCGGTTTATACGTTGTATAGTCAGACGGGAAGCAATCGGGTTTTGAAAGAGAATCAAGCCTTGCTAAAGAAATTGGGGGAGTATACCATTTCACCGCTCAATTTTGTACAAGTTCCAAACAAAGCAGGTATACTGTTAAACGGCTGGGTGATTTATCCGCCTGATTTTGATTCATCCAAGAAGTATCCTTTGTTTATGTTTCAATACAGCGGACCGGGTTCTCAGCAAGTGACCAATCAGTTCGGTAGCCGGGATTTTTGGTGGTATCAGATGCTCGCACAAAAAGGATATATCATCGCTTGTTTTGATGGAACGGGTACCGGATTTCGGGGAGAGGCGTTTAAGAAAAAAACCTATCTGCAATTGGGCAAATACGAGAGTGATGATCAGATTGATGTGGCCGATTATTTTGCAAATAAATCCTATATCGATCCTGCACGTATTGGTATTTGGGGATGGAGCTACGGAGGTTATATGAGTAGTATTTGTTTGCTCAAAGGTGCCGATGTGTTCAAGATGGCCATTGCGGTTGCACCTGTCACTAACTGGCGTTATTATGATAATATTTATACGGAGCGTTATATGCGCACACCGCAGGAGAATGCCACTGGCTACGACGATAATTCGCCTGTGAATATGGTACAACAGATGAAAGGAAAATACTTACTTATACATGGTACAGCCGACGATAATGTACATTATCAAAACACACTCGAAATGCAAAAAGCGTTGATTAATGCCGGTAAGGAATTCGACTCAGAAGCTTACCCCAATAAAAATCATGGTATTGGCGGAGGTTCTACTCGTTTACATCTTTATCGAAAAATGACTGATTTTATTCTCACTCATTTATAGCCCGAATTGTCCGCGAAAATAGATGAGGTTTTGGGAGCATCATCGTGTCTGCTTCCTTTGATTCGCTTTCCGGCTTTCCGCGCTGCAAGGCAGCTTGCTGCAATCCGGGCTAAGAGGATGTATTGTTTTTCAATGGTATGGAACAGCTCAAAAAAGCGCAAGGCCAAAAAGGGTAGATGTTTATGTGGTCATATCAATTCAACCTACAATGCATCATGCTTATCTGCTTTTTTATAATTGCAGGTATGGCACATCGGTTGTAGATTTTCAATTTGATCATTTCCTCCTTTACTTTTTGGGATGATATGATCGATGGTCATCAACTCAAAATCCTCTGTATAAATATCCAAATGAAAACCTCCGGCTGTATTTTGAGCTTTAATCAAATACATGCCTTTTTTGTGGCAGTTTTTTCCGGCACATTCCAGTCCTTTATGGTGAAAAACCCGTAAGCGCCGGTGTGTCGAATATTTCGAATGTAAAAGGTCCATGTTCAAGGCTTGAACAAATGTATAATTGTGACCTAATTTTTTTGGAAAAGGTGTCTTCATAGGATTAAGCGCAAAGTTGAACAAAAAACCTAAATTTGCCATTATGGCCAAAGAAAAAAGTATACAGTGCTCATTCTGCCTCAAATCCGGTGATGAAGTACGCATGATAGTTAGTGGTGCAAAAGCCAATATTTGTGATGAATGTATCGAAAATGCCCGTATGATTGTTCAACAGGAATTGGGTGATGAAGAACCTATCAGTAAACCCAATAAAGTGAATGCCGATATCAAACCTTTTCATTATAGGCCCAAGGAAATCACTGCATTCCTCGATCAATATGTCATCGGACAAGATGATGCCAAAAAAGTCCTGAGCGTAGCAATCTACAACCATTATAAGCGTTTGAATCAGGTCAGTAAAGATGATATTGAAATTGAAAAGTCGAATATCATCATGATCGGTGAAACCGGTTCAGGTAAAACCCTACTGGCTAAAACCATCGCCCGAATGTTAAATGTACCTTTCGCGATTGCCGATGCCACCGTTTTTACTGAAGCCGGATATGTGGGCGAAGATGTCGAAAGTATTTTATCCCGCTTGTTACAAGCTGCTGATTATAACGTCGAACTTGCTCAAAAGGGCATCGTTTTTATTGATGAAATCGACAAAATTGGACGTAAAGGTGATAACCCCTCAATCACCCGTGATGTAAGTGGGGAAGGGGTACAACAGGCCATGCTTAAATTACTCGAAGGAGCTGAAGTGTTGGTGCCACCTCAGGGCGGACGCAAACATCCGGATCAAAAAATGGTAAAAATCAATACTCAAAACATTTTGTTTATTTGCGGAGGTGCATTTGAAGGGATTGATAAAGTCATCGCTCGTCGTATTCAATCTTCATCCATTGGATTTAAAACGAATACCGAACACAATGCCCTTGAAAAAGATGCCCTCATTCAATATGTAAATTCAATGGATCTTCGATCGTATGGTTTGATTCCTGAATTATTGGGGCGTTTACCCATTGTGACATATCTCAAATCATTGGACAAAAACGCATTGAAAAAAATACTCACCGAACCCAAAAACGCCCTGATTAAACAATATAAACGTTTGTTTGAATATGAAAATATTCATCTTGAAGTCACCGATGAAGCACTCGATTATATCGTGGATAAAGCAGTTGAATTTAAATTGGGTGGACGTGGCTTGCGCTCCATATGCGAATTGGTGATGACTGATGCGATGTATGAAATGCCCGGCAAAAAAGGTCAACACGAGTTTATTCTGAACGAAGAATATGCCCGCGAAAAAATTGAAAAATCAAAATATGCCTATCTTAAAGTCGCTTAATATATTCTATTGAAAACGACGATGAACATTCCTATTGAAATAAGCACGGAAGTTTCCGCACCATTATCAACAGTCTGGGAGTTATGGTGCAATCCCAAACATGTCATGGGCTGGATTGCTATAGATACATGGCATTGCCCTAGAGCCGAAAATGAGCTCATAGAAGGTAAACAATTTAATTATGAAATGGCTGCCCGCGACGGAAGTATGACTTTCGATTTTACAGGTACTTTTGATCGTATCATCCCGGAAAAATTATTACAAATTACTTTAGGGGATGGTCGGAAAATTGAGGTACTTTTCGAAGCGACGGAACAAGGCTGTAATGTGATCGAG
>DAIRSC010000169.1:0-5585 GCA_036804585.1 Chitinophagaceae bacterium | reverse complement strand
GACGCCGACGTGGAGAAGGCGGCTGAGCTGGGGGTGGCCCACATTCAACCCTTTATGTGTGCTCGATCCGTGGTGAAACGGGATGGCGACCTCGCCCTGAAGAAGGTGGCCCACTGGCAAGGCGTGGCGGCTGCGGTAGTCTAGCTTGGCCTCGCCCTCGAGCTCGAAGAAGATCAGGTCGAGATGCGCATCCTTCAAATCGCTCGCACTCAAAGATTGCACGCTCGCCGCATTGATCGGTGTCGCCGGAAATTCGATGCGATGCGGCCAGGCCCACATTTTATCGGAAGGGTGTAATATTGATTTTGTACCGAAAATCAAACCTGGTATGATCGGCTTTTGCGCTATGATGGCTACCTTGAATGCCCCATCATAAAAACGAGCCAAGGGCTCATTGGTTTTATTGCGAGTGCCCTCGGGAAACAAACAGAGGTGAAGACCTTGCTCCAAAGCGTGTTGCATTTTACCATATGATTCGGCACGACTTTGCGCATCCTGACGCGTTACAAGAATACTACCGGAAGTGTAGATATATCCAAAAATGGGAATTTTACTCATCTCAACTTTGGCGAGGGTTCGATTGGGGCCCGGAATACCGGGAGTTGAAACGGGCACATCGGCCAAGGTATTGTGGTTTAGGGTAACTACATAGTTTTGTCCTTTGCGAAAATTTTCACGCCCCACATGTTTGACCGGACAAAATATAGCCGGCAAATAAAACCCCATCCAGATTTGAAAAGATGTATGAATAGCTTTTGAAGCTGTGCGTTGTGACGCGAATGTGCGAAACAAAAAAATGATGAAGGCTACGGGAATCATCGTCATTACAAACAATAACACGCCGTAAATAAAGTAAATGCGAGCAAGGATATCTTTCACGGAGGCCTTTTTTAAAGTGGTGAAAATACATGGATTCGGTGATAGTCTGTTTTACTTACAGAAAGTATTTTTTGGATGGATTAAAGTTTTTCAGAACCTCATTTCGAAAATGAATAATCCCCGGTAGCATGCAGATCAATGAACGATGACCGTTCGATACAGAACACTCACCATCCACCAAATTCAACTAGGCAATACATTCGACGATGAGTATGAATAAACCCGGATATCTTAAAAAACGTTTATGTACCCCGAACATACTTGTTTAATTGCGGCTTGATTCATCATCCGGATTCCAATAAATCGGTTCCATACCATGTGCCGCCAGATAGGCATTGGCTTTGCTAAAATGGGCGCAACCAAAAAATCCCTGGTGCGCCGAAAAAGGAGATGGATGAGCAGCTTTTAAAATGAGGTGCTTATTGCGTGCAATCAAGTGTTCTTTCTGCTGTGCAAATCGCCCCCATAACATGAAGACGATCTGTTTCTGTTCAGTTGCTAATTTCTGAATAACCTGATCGGTAAAAATTTCCCATCCAATTTTACGATGACTCATGGGCTGATTGGCTTCAACGGTGAGAAATGCGTTCAGCAGTAAAACACCCTGTTGACTCCATGCACTTAAATCACCATGCAGGGGTATGGGAATTCCCAAATCGCTGTTCAATTCTTTATAGATATTTTGCAATGAAGGGGGGATTTGAATGCCTTTACGCACACTGAAACTCAGCCCATGAGCCTGACCTTCCCCATGATAAGGATCCTGACCGATGATAACGACTTTCACGGATTGAACCGGAGTTTGCGCGAATGCATTGAAAATTTCAGAATCCGAAGGATAAATTATTTTCCCCGATGATTTGAATTGGCTTAAAAAGGTACCAATCGATTTAAAATAGGGTTTCTCAAATTCATCCGACAATAAACGCTTCCATGATTCTTCGATGTTTACCGGCATGTTTATTGATTTTAAAAGTTGAAGTGCATAAAGCATGCTTATTCCGGTATCACAATGGATTGTGGTATAAACATACTGTAGTCGCCTTTATTGCGAATCACATCGCGTACGATGGTAGAAGAATATGAACTATACTGAGGTGCACATGCAAAAAATATTGTTTCGATGTGTGCAGAAAGCATATGGTTCATATCAGCTATTGCCCTTTCATATTCGAAATCACCTACACTCCTTACACCCCTGATGATATAATTGGCTTTCACTTTTTTACAATATTCCACGGTGAGTCCTTCATATGAATCCACTCTGACGCGGGCTTCATCCTGAAAAACATCCTTAGTCCATTGAATTCGTTGAGCCAATTCAAACATCGGTTGTTTGGAGGAATTTACCCCAATACCCACGATGAGTTGGTCGAATAAGGGGGCTGCTCTGCGAATAATATCCTCATGGCCGCGTGTGATTGGATCGAAAGTACCCGGAAAAACTGCAATACGCATATTGAATGATTGAGATAAACAAAGTAACAATACATTTTTTATTTAATGACATGCATTTCGAAAGCAAACTATCGTACCTCCATAAAGCCGTTTGTAAAATTATGTGATTGAGTGGGATAAAAGACAATGAGCCGGTTTTGTGGCATAGCGCTTATTGTTTAATTTTAGCCTGAATTAAACCCTATCAGATGCTAAAAAGTATAGAAGATGTGCTCATGAGTCTGGATCAAATCATTCAGCAAGAAACGGATAAACAATCAGGCATGGCTTACTTTACGATTCTATACCGGCATATGACTGCTCGTGTATTAAAAGGCGTTCAAACTGGACAATTTGAAAACGGAGAACGAATGGTGAAACTCGACGTATTGTTTGCCCAACGATATATTGATGCATATCATGCTTACGTAAAGAAGAGTCCATTGACCCAATCCTGGCAAATAGCTTTTGACGCCTGTGCCCTAAACAAACCCATTGTTTTACAACATCTCTTATTGGGTATTAATGCACATATCAATCTTGACTTATGCATTGCCGCTGCTTCAACAGCTCCCAAGGATCAGATACATGGGCTCAAACCGGATTTTGAAAAGATTAATTTAATCATCAGTGATCTAATCGATGGTGTTCAATCAAAACTTGAGCAGATATGGTGGCCCTTGCGATTGATCCGTCGGATTGTAAATGACCAACACGAAGCGGTCATTTCGTTTAGTATTCAAAAAGCGCGCATGGCATCCTGGGGTAATGCGGTTGCATTGGCTGAATTAGCAGATCCGATACAGGCTCGCGAAACATATATCCGTAGTATTGATCTGGGCGTATCAAGAATCGCCAAAGGCATTCTAAACCCTGGCATTTGGTCATCCTTGATTTTGCGAATTATCCGAATGAGTGAACCAAAAGATGTTCGTAAAATCATTGACATCCTGAAAAAGGATATACCGGTTTAAGGGTTTGCTTCAGGCGAATTAAAGATGTAAGACAGATACAGACTGCATGCCGGAAACTTATGGCATTTGATAATGGATATAAAACAAACCGCCAGGCCAATTACGTCTGCTTTATTGAATTTTGTTTAACTGCGGGCAGACGATGAACATAAACTGCCCGTGTATATGATACAATTCCAATTTTGCTATTGGTTCTTTCGAATGGAGATAAAGGTGATTTTTCGGCGGAAATGAATCCAGTGGCTGATAAATCATTAAGTTAGGCAGCTGTTGCATTTCCGAGCCGCATCACAAAGCTGTCAAAAGAATTGTTATTATTGCTCATGGTATGACTGCTTGCGGCCTTCGGACCGACATCCGAATTACAAATATTTTCGTCGGATCTATATATATTTTCCGCAGGATCCCTGGTAGAACAACTGTAAATGAGGGACTGCTTTTTAACGTGAAAGCATTTGATATAAATTCATTTTGGTGTGAATTGTGCTTGTTTAAATGCACGGCAATTTATCAAATCACTTCAATAAGCTTGCAGTTCATTTCTTGATTTTCACTTCTCACTGGCATCTTCAACTTTTACGTCATCATCCAAGGGCTGTAAAATTGTACTATGCCATGAACGCTTCCTTGAATTTGAAGCGCCAGAGAGATAACCAGCAGCCCCCAAATTAAACTCCCGATACCAGCGTTTGAAGCATTCCTGTGCATCGGAGATTCCTCCAAAAACAAAAAAACCGTTATCGGAGAAACAAATGAGTGCTCCATTGGCAGCATAGCTGGTAACATTAAAATCGTTGTTACAGCTTGTTAAATTCAGACTTATTGTCGGATTGAACCAATCGCTAAGCAAAATTTGATCATTCGATACTCCAGAAATGCCTTGAAAATATTCGGTATAGATAACAGCCATTCGTTTGGTCCAAACCTGATTTCAATTCAAGTCGATTTTAATGCAAAACAAAACATCAGAAACGGCATTGCTAAACAGAACAGATTAAAATATTTATAGCGTGAATCAACCAATGAATCCCTAACATTCCCAGCCAACAGCAAATGATTATTATTATTGATGGTTATATGGAGCACAAAACCTTAACCATAGGCATATAAAAATAGCTATGAAAACATGGTCTGCAGGTGCGGAGATACAGATGTTCGGTAGTATTTTTGACACCTACAATCCAAAACAATGAGAATCGTACAGGAGAAAATATTGGTGATTGGAGCCTGCGGGCAAATTGGCGTGGAACTCACAACAGAATTGCGGCGACTTTATGGCGCCAATAACATCATCGCCAGCGACTTACGGGATGAGCATGAGCTTTTAAAGGGAACCGGGCCGTATGTAAATTGTGATGTCATGAATAAGGAGATGCTTCATGTATTGATCATTCGTCACAATATCACTCAGGTATATTTATTAGCAGCTATCCTTTCTGCAACCGGTGAGAAAAATCCGGGTTTGGCCTGGAATATCAATATGCAAAGTTTACTGAATGTACTGGAGATTGCCAAAGAGGAGAAATTATCCAAAGTTTATTGGCCAAGTTCAATTGCTGTGTTTGGTCCAACATCGCCGAGGGTTATGACGCCCCAAAATACCGTTATAGAACCTACGACTATATATGGTATCAGTAAATTTGCTGGCGAAAGATGGTGTGAATATTATTTTAATCACTTCGGGGTGGATGTACGCAGTTTGCGATACCCCGGACTCATCAGTTACAAATCAGCACCGGGTGGTGGTACCACAGATTATGCCGTAGAAATTTATCATGAAGCCCTACGCGATGGAGATTATGAATGCTTCTTAAGCGAAGACACTTACTTGCCGATGATGTATATGCCCGATGCCATTCGGGCGACAATTGAATTGATGGAAGCACCTTCGGATCGTTTGAGTATCCGAAGCTCTTATAATTTGAGTGCAATGAGTTTTTCTCCGAAAGAGATTAGTGCAAGTATTCAAAAACATATCCCGGATTTCAGCATTACCTATGCCCCTGATTTTCGACAGCAGATTGCAAATAGCTGGCCGCAAAGCATTGATGACAGTCGGGCTCAAAATGATTGGGACTGGAAACCAAAATATGATTTGGACAGCATGACCGCTGATATGTTTCATAATTTGAAATAAGCGTTCTTTAATGATGAATAATCCAAACTGGCAAAAACTTGCCAAGGAAAATAAAAAAAAGTATAGTCGTTTTTTACAAAGCTGAGATAACCGCAAAGTGATTAAGCAAAATCACGAATTACAAAAGGATGTGTTAAGTCGTATAGAGTGATTGAGTT
>DAIRSC010000168.1:0-5599 GCA_036804585.1 Chitinophagaceae bacterium | reverse complement strand
CCATTGTATCATTGCTCATAGCTTCACATGCCGTAATTTCAAATTTTGCAGTTGGGTATTGTGTTGTTTTGAAGAAATCTTCACTCAGCAAGTGTCCGGTTAACTTTCCAGTAAATGCGGTATCCTTATCGGTAATTTTCAAACTATTGACGTCAATGACGAATGAACCTCCGGTGATATTTCCATTTTCAACACTGATTTCGCCGGAACTTAATTTGAATTCTCCAGTGTGCGTACCAACAGGCTTCGTACCGATAAATCCGACCATACTTCCTGCTAAGTCAGCTTTGTAAGTTGCACCGGTCGCCGTGGCAACTTCTTTTGTTTCAGATGTTTCTGCTTTTTCTCCTTCCGGGGATGATTGACAAGCCGCGAATAACAAAGCGACGGATAGAGTGATGAATAATTTTTTCATGTTTAATATTTTTTGCAAAGATAGTCAAATAAATATATGTTTAAACACATAAATGTTATCGAAGTATTAATCCCCCTTGAGGCAAACGGGAAAAGGGGTTTCCCTTTAAACCTAAATTTGCAGAGCATTTTTCAGAATGAGCCACTGGACTTAGGGAGCCCTTAGGACGTTATCATACAACTATTGGAATTGGACTACTCTGTGTGGGGTGTATACTCAATGTGCAGTGGTCCGGAATATAGCAATAATAGGGTTTAAGTGTATTCGAAAGGCCATTCGTCATTTAATTCATCCGTTAGAATCGACACTAAAAGGCTGCCCTCAATAGAGTGAAGTCAAGAATCGTTTGTAACCAATGCAAGGTTTTCATTTGCCATCTTCTTGATCGATCAACTATCTTACCTCAGAGAATGGCGAATTCCTTGAATCTGTTGCGCAAATGATGTTAAGAAAATATGGCGAATATCCTATTAAGATTTACAATGTCGGGCTACATTTGCAAACTAAAATTAAAATGATGCAAGAAAACGGAACCAAAAATCCTAATGCCCAGGTGAGCAGTCTGGGTTTTACTCCTTCTACAATCCATTGGAATTTAAGCCCAGCGGAATTGTCGGATCAATCTGTAAAATTAGGCCAGGGAACAATTACCGATATGGGTGCACTCGCAGTCAATACAGGCAAATTCACAGGACGTTCACCCAAAGATAAATTCACCGTTAAAGACGCCACCACCGAAAATAGTGTCGACTGGAGTGACATCAATATTGCCATTTCTCCCGAAAATTTTGAATTGATATACAAAGACTTAACCAAACATCTGGATGGTAAAGAAATGTGGGCTCGTGATGCTTACGCTTGTGCCGATCCAAAGCATCGTTTAAACATTCGGGTGTACAACGAAACACCATGGGCTAATTTGTTTTGTTATGATTTATTTCTTCGCCCGTCTGAAGACGAATTGATGACCCAGACGCCCGATTGGACCATTCTTCAGGCACCCAGTTTCCAGGCGAATCCTGCTGTGCACGGAACACGTCAGGCAAATTTCACCATTGTCAATTTCAGTAAAAAAATCATTCTGATTGGTGGAAGTGCTTACACTGGTGAAATGAAAAAAGGAATTTTTGGCGTTCTCAACTATATTCTTCCTCATGAAAAAGGGGTATTAAGCATGCACTGTTCAGCCAATGAGGGTAAAGATGGTGATGTCGCATTATTTTTTGGATTAAGCGGAACAGGAAAAACAACCTTGAGCGCTGATCCAAACCGCCAATTGATTGGTGACGACGAACACGGATGGGATGCAGGTTCTGTATTTAATTTTGAAGGTGGCTGTTATGCAAAATGCATCGATTTGACTGAAGAGAAAGAACCACAAATCTATGCCGCTATCAAACCCAACGCACTGGTTGAAAATACAACCTATTTAGAAGGCACTCAAACTGTAAACTTTGCCGATGGCAGCATCACAGAGAATACTCGTGTAGCCTACCCTATTTTCCACATCAACAATGCGAAAGAGCCAAGTGTTGGTGGAAATCCCAAAAATATATTCTTCCTGACCTGTGATGCTTACGGCATTTTACCTCCCATTTCACGATTGGACAAAGGACAAGCCATGTACAGCTTCATCAGCGGTTACACGGCAAAAGTAGCTGGAACTGAGGTGGGTGTTACTGAACCACAAGCCACATTTTCTGCTTGCTTCGGAAGAGCTTTCTTACCATTACACCCTACAAAATATGCTGAATTATTGGGTAAAAAGTTGGATGAAAATCCGGATGTAAAAGTTTGGTTGGTGAACACAGGTTGGAGCGGCGGCCCCTACGGAATCGGGCAACGTATGAAATTGAGTTATACCCGTGCCATGATTACTGCTGCGATGAATGGGAACTTGAACGATGTTGCTTACGAAATACACCCGGTATTTGGTTTCGAAATGCCAACCTCTTGCCCGAATGTTCCCGCCGAATTATTAATTCCTGTAAATACTTGGGAAAATAAAGATGAGTATTTAAAAAAATCATACGACCTAGCAGCGATGTTCGTAAAAAATTTCGAAAAATATGCATCACAAGCCAATGATGAAATTTTAGCGGCAGCACCTAAAGTGTTGCAAAACGCCTAAAATAGAATCATTTACTAAAATTTGAAGAGCCGGCCATATGGCCGGCTCTTGTATGCATAAATAAAACGAATTGATAGTTATAAAATTTGCTTATACATTTGCGCGACGATTGATAGATATCATGTATAATATACATTTTAAATTTGAGCAAAAAAGTTTGGCAGACCAAATCATTGCAAACTGCGAACCAGAGAATAGTATTCTTGAAGTTGCCCTTAAAAATAATATTCAACTTCATCATAATTGTGGTGGCGTTTGCGCTTGTAGTACTTGTCATATTTACCTCGAACAAGGTGAAAATTTCGTAGAAGAACTCAATGACCGGGAAGAAGATTTTATTGACCGGGCAAGAAACCCAAAACTCAATTCAAGACTCAGTTGCCAATGTGTTTTATTGCAGGGCCAAGGAGATATTATTGTCACAATTCCAGACCAAAGCTTGATTCACGGGGAATAAAATGAATGATATGAATTTCGAACCGCCTATTTACTGGAACGATTACGAGGACATTGCCCTCAAACTCTACGAACGATTTGGTGATGATTTCAAAGAAAGTAAAATCTATCGTGTCCGATTTACAGAATTGTTGGAATGGGTTTTGGAATTTGATGGTTTTGTTGGAAAACGCGAAGATTGCAACGAAGGGCATCTAGAAATGATCCAAAGCTCATGGGTTTACGAATGGAGAGATAACCAAAAATAATTCGTTTGAATATTTCGATTTTTTTTAAACGTTCAATTTATTCTTTCGTCTCGTATCTATATCTTTATACGAAACTCCCCGCCCGATGTACAGCATCCTGATTATTGACGATGAAAAAAGTATTCGTAAAGCCCTTTGGGAAATTCTTATCACTGAAGGCTATAAGGTAACAGAGGCTACAGACGGCCTGGAAGGATTTAATCTTATTAAATCCAAAAAATTTGACTGTGTATTGAGCGATATTAAAATGCCCAAGTTAGATGGTCTGGAAATGCTGAACAAATTGAAGGATGAAGGTTTGGAAGTCCCGATTATTATGATATCTAGTCATAGCACGACAGAGGATGCAGTGGAAGCAGTTAAAAATGGTGCGTTTGATTATATCGCGAAACCACCGGATTTAAATCGATTACTCATTACCATCCGAAATGCAATCGACAAAGGCACTCTCCTGCAAGAAACAAATACGCTTAAACGTCATGTCTCGGAGGTTCAGGAAATAATTAGAGATAGCAAAATCATACTAGATCTTAAAATAACATTCGATCGGATTGCACAAACCGAAGCCCGCGTGCTCATCACAGGCGATAATGGTTCAGGAAAAGAACTGGTTGCCAAATGGTTGCATGAAAAAAGTAAACGAGCAGGCATGCCATTTATAGAAGTGAACTGCGCAGCTATTCCCTCGGAGCTAATCGATAGTGAGATGTTTGGTCATGAAAAAGGCTCATTCACTTCAGCAGTCAAACAACGAATTGGAAAATTTGAATTGGCAGATGGTGGCACCCTTTTCCTCGATGAAATTGGAGATATGAGTTTGGATGCTCAAGCCAAAGTATTACGCGCTCTGCAAGAAGGAAAAATCACCCGTGTTGGAGGCGAAAAGGACATTAACGTAAATGTGCGTGTTATTGCGGCTACCAATAAAAATCTTCAAAAGGAGATCGTAAATGGTCTCTTCCGGATGGACTTGTATCACCGGTTGAATGTAATCAACATCGCTGTACCTTCATTGAATGAGCGTCGAGATGACATTCCTGTGTTAGCCACGTATTTCCTCAAACAAATTTGCGATGAATATAGAATGAAGCCGCCTGCACTGGAGGTTGATGCTTTGAAAGAATTAAAGAAACACAATTGGACCGGTAATATTCGCGAACTCCGGAATGTGATGGAACGCCTGATTATTTTAAGTGAAAAAATCATTACCAAAGTGGATATCGAAAAATTTGTCAACACCTGATTAATCCAAAAACATGGCCGAATACTCGATGGGAGAAGCCATCAAACGAATGCTTCAAGAAAGTAACTGGAAAGAGCGTTATCAGGTGACTAAACTCAAACAAGATTGGGAGCAACTCATGGGCAAAACAGTAGCTCGTTATACTGACGAGATGTATGTTCAGGAGAAAAAACTATTTATACGAACAAATGTGGCTGCCCTCAAAAAGGAACTCAGTTTTAATAAGCACTTACTCGTCGCAAAAATTAATCAATACTTCGAAGAAGAAGTGATTCGGGAGGTTATAATACTCTGAATAAAAAGTTTTTATTCTTACCTTATGTAAAATCAGGTCGGGTAATTTCCTCCTTCCCATCATCTGCCATTTCAGAAGGCGTGGTAAAAGCTTTATAAAAGTAATAAATAGTTACGATGGTCACGATACTTAATGTACCAATCATCATGATTAAAGATGTGCTGTTCATTTCGTTCGATTTAAAATTTTAACTCCTGATTTATATAACGGCCCTCTCTTTTTCTTCTATAATACGCAACTCGCACCAACCAGGCAATGGCTATCCAAAGAGCTAATAGCAATAAACGTGCCACGAGTTTAGGTGTTGAGCTGAAGTCACTCAGGTTCTTCCATAAATCCGGTAAACTCATGACGAAAATGAAACCTATAATCAGCGGGGAAATAAATTGAATGATCAATTTCATGAATGAAGGAATTTTTATATCGGCGCCTTCGTTCATCTCATCCCATCCCCTCTTCATACCAAATACCCAAGCGAATAAGATAATTTCAAAAAGGGCAAAAATCACCAGGGATACATCCCCTGCCCAATAATCATATTCATCAAAAACACCCTCATTAAAATACAGAACTGTTGGCAAACCCAAAATCAGAATCGTAGCACCAAAAGCCCATGCTGCTTTTTGTCGGCTCCATCCAAACTCATCTTGCATAAAGCCCATACAGGGTGTCCCCATGGCTAATGACGAGGTGATCCCCGCAAAAAATAGCAAACCAAAAAAGAAGACCCCTGCAATAATAGAGAATACCCCTCCCCATTGTTGATAAAGATAAGGCATTGTTTGGAAACCAAAACCCAGTCCACCTGTTT
>DAIRSC010000167.1:0-5709 GCA_036804585.1 Chitinophagaceae bacterium | reverse complement strand
AAATGTAAAATATGCTGAATAAAAAGCTTATAAAGGTGTTAATCCCTGAGTTTGATCTGATTTCACCTAATAAAATGAATTAAAACTGCTCTTTGTTTTTTTTCATTTTGCTAACATCCATTTTTATAGCTTTGTACCTGCACAAATATGAAACGGAGTATTAAATTTCTCTGGTGGAGTCTTATTTTAGGCATCATCGGTTTTAACGCCCTGATCTGGATGATTAATGAGGGCTGGTTGGGATATATGCCCAAGATGGCGGAACTCGAAAATCCTAAATCAGCAACTGCATCTGAACTCTATTCTGCCGAAGGGGCTATGATTGGCAAATATTATCTTGAAAATCGTAATCCTGTGACGTATAATGAAATTGCACCCTGTGTGATTGATGCTTTGGTAGCCACCGAGGATGAACGTTTTTACAAACATAGTGGTATTGATCCTGAAGCCATAGGCCGTGCCCTTTTTGGGATGGTTACTTTTAATCCAAAAGGAGGGGCCAGTACTATCACCCAGCAGTTGGCCAAACAACTATTGGAACAAGGTTCTCGTAATTTCATGGAGCGTATTCTTGAAAAACTCAAAGAACAAATTGTAGCGGTTAAACTCGAAAAAAATCTAACTAAGCAAGAGATTCTGACCTTGTATCTGAATACGGTTCCCTGGGGATATAATTCATTCGGTATCAAAAGTGCAGCCAAAACTTACTTTAATAAAACGCCCAAACAATTGAAGATTGAAGAAGCGGCATTGTTGATTGGAATGCTCAAGGGTTCTTCCCGATATAACCCGACCAAAGAAAGCAAACAACAACTGGTACTCGATCGACGCAATACCGTTTTGGATCAAATGGTGAAAAATTTAAAAATCTCAGCGGCAGAAGCACAGGCATTAAAAGAGAAGCCAATTGATCTTGATTTTTCGCCCATGAGTGATACCCACCACGAAGGAGTAGCGCCTTATTTCCGCCAGGTGGTTGAGCAAGAGGTAAAAAACTGGTGCAAAAAGAAAGGGTATAATATTTATAAGGATGGGTTAAAAATTTATACGACCATCGACACAACCATGCAGGCCTATGCCGATAATGCGGTTCAAAAACAGATGTATGGTAAAACCCGTTTTGCAAGTAACCGTACATGGGAAAAACATAAAGTGTCTTTGATGCGAGCGATGAAAGAAACCGAACGTTACAGAGAACTCAAAAAAGAGGGAAAGTCTGAAGATGAAATTTTAAAGGTGTTCAATACCAAAACAAAAATGAAGGTATTTGCTTGGAACAGCCGTCGAGAGAAAGATACTATTATAACACCGATTGATAGTATTAAATATATGAAAGGATTTGTGCAAACAGGTTTTATGGTAATGGATCCTGCCACAGGTGAAGTGAAAGCTTGGGTTGGTGGAATTAATCATAAATATTTTCAGTTCGACCATGTCAATAGCAATACAAAACGGCAAGTAGGTTCGACCATTAAACCGCTCTTGTATTGTCTAGCTGTTGATAACGGATATTCACCTTGTATGTCTGTATCACTCAATCCTGTGATGTTTCCGGGGCATGGTTGGTATGGTCCGGATAGAAGCAGAGGCGCTATGCCCATGAAAACGGCCTTGGCATTTTCGAAAAATAATGCCACCGTAAATATTCTCAAATTGGTGGGGATAGAACATTTTGTAAAATTTCTCAAGTTATTGGGTATTGATAGTAAAGTGAATGCCTATCCTTCGGTTTGTTTGGGTGCAGATGATATTTCTATCATCGAAATGTTACGGGCATATACGATGTTTCCGAATTACGGAATCAATACTAAGCCGATTTTTATTACACGAATAGAGGATCGAAACGGAAACGTACTGGAAACTTTTGTTCCTGAACGAAAAGAAGTTATCAATGAAATTACTGCCTATAAGATGATTCGCATGATGATGGGCACAGTATTGATTGGTACTGGTAAACGATTAAAACCAGTGTGGGGTATTAAAGGTGAGTGTGCGGGAAAGACCGGAACCACGAACAGTGAAGCGGATGCATGGTTTATTGGATATACACCTCAACTACTTGCAGGTGCATGGGTAGGCTGTGATGATCGTTTTGTAGGCGTGGGTTTGGGAGAGGGCAGTCGGGCGGCAATGCCAATTTGGGGAGAGTTTTTTAAACAAATACAATCCAATGAAAAATTAGGTTATGCCAAAGTTCAGGAATTTGAAAAACCGGCTGTGATGGAAGGGTTGGATGAATGTGATGTGGCCGATCAGGTGAGTTTGCAAAGGGCTGAAGCCGTGATGAATGTATCAAGAGGGGAGGAAACCGCTGATGATGATTCTCCATCAGAACGATGGGATAATGATAATGCCGGTACTGACAATGAAGATTATAAATGATGCGTTTACGGCCATCATTTATTTTTATCATCCAGGTTTTGCTGTGGGCGCCTGTTTTGGTTTTGGGACAATCAAAGCCTTGTGTGATTCAAAGCAAAGCCATGCGCGCCGGAGAGGAACTGACCTACAAAGTATACTATACTTTGGCAGGAGCATACGTTGGAGCCGGTGAAGCAATTTTTAGCACGAGTATTTACGCTAAAGAAAAAAAGTATTTTCATTTAAAGGGAAGTGGTCGGACTTATGACAGTTACGATTGGTTTTATAAAGTACGGGATTTATATGAAAGTATAGTAGATAGCCAGACCCTAAAGCCTGTGATCTTTAGAAGAAACATTCAGGAGGGAAATCAAAAGCTACTGCAGGAAGTTTATTTTGATCGAAATAAATTGCAGGTCTTGGACAATGGTCAAAAGAAATCCATGTCTGAGTGTTTGTTGGATGTCTTGTCGGCCATTTATTATGCCCGAAATATTGATTTTGCAAAATATCAGGTGGGTGATAAAATCCCGATAGAAATATATCTCGATGGTGAAATTCACGCCTTGTATATCCGATATCTTGGTAAAGAAAAAATCAGCACCCGGCATGGGCAATATCAAACAATTAAATTTAAACCTCTATTACTGGAAGGGACTTTATTTAAAGGGGGTGAACAAATGACTGTTTGGGTTACAGATGATGTACGTAGAATTCCGGTGTATATTGATACGCCGATTTTGGTGGGGCATATCCGGATTTTTTTTATCAAAGGAAAAGGACTGATAAAATCTTAGAAAAAATATCAATCGTTTAATTTAATAGCGAAACACAACAAAATTCTTTGTTTTTTAACTCGGGGCTGGTGATTATCTCACTGGTGCTTCAAATTCAAGGAAGCGTTCATGGGATATTACTTGTTGATAATCATAAAGTTAAAAATTCAAACTAACGCAGAAGTTTGAAGCAAAAGGACTTAGCCAATTATTTTTAATCGTTTTGCAACGGTCTCATTCTATCGTCTGAATTTCAATGTTGGTCATCATGGCCCAAAGTTGTCGGGGAATATTTTTTCTGAAAATTTGAAAGTATGGGTGGACTAACAATCGTTTTTCAGATTAGTTTCGACTTGTTCTCGATAAAGTAATTATTGGAAGGCTGCTGGGGTAAAAACTTTCTCATCCGGATCAATCATAAGTTCTTTAATCTGCATCCGCCAACATGTATTTTTTTATTTTGCAGAATTTAAACCGTAAATATATTTACATCATGAAAAGCGCCTTTTTTATCATTTCTCTTTTTCTGCTCATGCGGGGAATGGTCTTCGCTCAAACGGGATCAACACCTAAATCCATTCAAAAATGAAATTTTACGGTGAGCGCAGGTTATGGCGTTCCGAGTATTTTAAGGGCTTATCTCAAATACAATACTTCTCGAACTGAGTATACTGTAAAAGGTTGGGGTCCTTATATGTTGAAACTGGATTATATGTTGAATCATCGATTCAGTGTTGGGTTAAATGCAACTTATAGTTTTT
This sequence comes from Chitinophagaceae bacterium, assembly GCA_036804585.1. Lineage (GTDB taxonomy): Bacteria > Bacteroidota > Bacteroidia > Chitinophagales > Chitinophagaceae > OLB11. The sequence goes on along the minus strand of DAIRSC010000167.1, from coordinate 1,811 downwards.
CAAGACTCTCCTGGATGGATGATGGCTGGGATACAACAATCCATGCAAGACGTCCTTATGAATATGGTATAGAAGCCGAAGAAATCTCTGTTTCACTCAGAGGCAATTACCATTTTTTGGTACGTAAAAGAATTGATGCCTATGCGGGTTTAGGATTCGGCTATGGTCGTTTTTCTCTGGGAACTTATACCGAAGCACCGGTAAACCAATTTTCTGTGGCTTATGATTTTCCCAAACCCCTGGCGGTTGAAGCAACCGTTGGTATGCGTTATTATATCCGACCTTGGATTGGATTGTATACGGAGTTTGGATTAGGTAAAAGTTGGATCTTATTTCGAAAAAAATTCCTCCCGGAGTCTTTAATTCAGTTCGGATTAAATTTCAGGATATAAAAAAAGTCCTTCATTTCGAAGGACTTCAATTATTTAGGAATCATTATTGAGGCTTTTTCGCTGTAATACGAAACTTAAAGTTTGTAATAAAGGTTGTATTTGCTGCCATTGCTTCATTTAAACGGGTATTGAAGTTTAAGGTCACTTGCATGTACTCGTTGTTAAAATAATCTTTAAAGTCTTTGTTCTCAATATCCATGTCCACGCTTTTGGCATTCAGTGGTATTCCCTTTTTGTAGGCCACCAATAATGGATTGCTTCCACCATAGGCATCCACGAACACTTTCACGGAGTCATCCGCAAAATTTAGAGTTTGGCTGGTATTATTATCAATCACAACGTTCATCATGACCGGTGTTACTGAAATGATGTCATTCTTTGTAAATCCATAAGGGGTAATGTACTGATCAACTAAAGTGGCAAAGGTATCTGTAATATTAACCGGTACGGACAATGGCAAAGCCGGGATCGCATCCGTAAGGGTTTTAGATTTTGTGTAAGGAATATCCACGACAATGTTTTCACTATTGGTGCTGGGAGGGGTGGTTGTGCTTTTCTTTTTGCAGGAAAATGCACCAATCACCAAAACAAAGAGAATGAGGGTTTTTGAAATACTTGAGTACATGTTGTTCGTTTAATTTTGCTAAAATAGGGTTTAATTTCACAAGCATCGAATAATTTGTAAACAGAAATTCGAGTTTTGTGACTCAGATGACGTTGGATTGTATATCTTTGTTAGCAAAACTCAGTTATTTATCCGGTTGTTGGCATTTCCATCATCGGGAACTGTAAATTTTAGTGACATGAAAAAATACTTCATCGGCAGCTTTCTGCTTTTGGGCCTTTCAACAGCCCGCGCTCAGGAGATATATACCATGGGATATGAAAAAGCCACTCTTGACGTGGTTGACGGGAATCTATTTTCAAAATTCGAGTTTCCCGGCCAGCCTGCGGTATGCGGTATTCATGATGTCAGTTCTAAAACATTTTACACCTGCGATTATAAAACATATCGTTACGTGGATGCAGATTACGTGAAAGAAGGCGATGAAAAATGTTGTGATGTTGTTGATTTTGACCCTAAAAAATATTACGGCACACTCACATTTAGCGGTGTGATCGAGCACGTTGAATGGGATAGTATGGTGGTTTATTTCCGCACCGATAAAGCAAAATTGCGTATTGAGGTGGATGAAAGAGAAATTGATGCACTCTATGAAAAGTTCTATAAGAGAAATTATTTGGGAAAAGTTCATTTGATTCTTCGGTTGAATACGTATGATACACCCAACGAGAATGTCATCACTTATAATAAAAACACGGAGTATATTCCTAAACCGACCCGTACATTTACAAAAATTCTTCGTTGGTAAGCAAAACCCATGTCAGGGGTCCACATTTTAGCTATTGAAAGTAGTT
>DAIRSC010000166.1:0-5739 GCA_036804585.1 Chitinophagaceae bacterium | reverse complement strand
ACTCCATCATGTACTGGAATCAACTATTTTCATGTTAATCAGCAAGCCCTATTTAGTTGAGTTGTTTATATTCAAATTAGACTCACGCACTTATAATTTCCCCAAACGTTTATCAGGCCCATAATAGACCTGTTTGCCCATAGTTCCCATCAGCCGTTTGCCAAAACTTTCTTTCTCATTTATAGATACGAATCCCGGTCGGTAAGCCAGAGCGGGGTCGATAACCAGGTTGTCTTTATTCATGCCTTTAATGATATCAAATACAACCGGAATGTGCTGAATGTGCGATCTGAAACGCCTTCTCGTATAGGCCTTGAGCATGACACTTTGAAAAGGATCGGTAGCCAATGCCAGTTTTTTAAATCCGAGCTTGCGAGCCATTAAATAGGAGAAATATACATTCTCAGTACTGTGTTCTGCCAGGGTATCATAATAAATATGCTTGGCCGGGACACCCATTTTTTGGGCGTACAAACCCATGGCAACCGCCTCGTAATAAGGGGTGTAAACGGCCCCGCCGGAAAAGATGATATTTTTGGTGACCTTTGATTGATATAAATGCACGGCCCAAAGTACACGGGCTTTCATCACAGAATCCCACAGGCCTTTTTGAAGAGGAACACCCGGGACTATAATTGCATCATAGCTGTACGTTTCTTTCTGCACATCGGCATAAATGTTATCTGCTCTTTTGAGGGCCAGAGAACAGCTCTCCAAATTCAAAATACTTAGTAGCAAACCAACAGCTGTCAGGACATTTTTCATATAAATATTATTGATTTTGATCAAATTTAGAAATTGATAGTATCTATAATTATTTATAAAATTGATAGTATATTCTAAGCAATCCTTTAGCCTGGATTACTTACGAATTGTTATAGAAATGACTAAGCAGGGTGATGAAAGCTAAGGTGAGCTTTTAATTGAGGAGGTAACTCAGGAAGTAAACGCCGTTGAATTAAAAAGGAGGTCAAATCGGCAAATTCTTTAAAGACATAATGGGTATCAGCTGCGGCTTTTAAATAATCGGCTCCGGTGCTTCCGCCGGTTCCGATTCTACGTCCAATCATACGTTGTACCATATTCATATGCCGATATCGCCATTGTGCAAGCAGTTCATCAATATCCAGTAAGGCATTGATAAATTGGTAGGGTGCATTCAAGAGCGGGTAATCGCGGTACAACATAATAAATAATGCAGCTCTGTTACTATCAATCGATAATCGCCGGGTTTCAGCATAGTTTTCCCGATCCATGAAGACCATATCAAATCCATGAATATTTTGGTTTTCGCCCTCTGTTAATGAGGCGACATAGGCACTTCGATAACCCTTAAAAAAATCATCTGCATCTTTCCAATAAGGTCCTTCCTGCAGAAAAGGCATTCGTTTCAACCAGTCATTGATCAGGCTGAGCAATGAAATCTCAGATTCTGCTTTTTTAACACGATCCACATCATCTTGTGTTAACTGGGAGAGATAATAATGCTGACCGAATCTTTTATCAAAAGGAAGACCTAACAGGGCCTCCATGATTTTAAATTGAATGCTTTGAAAACCGGAGGCAGGTCGGAGAAAGTCACGAAAATCTAGGAAGTCGAGCGGTGTCATGGTCTCCAAAATACCTAATTTGGAAACCAACATTTCCAAGATTTTCACAACCCGTTTCAAACGATGCACTGCTACATTCATATCCGAAGAGTTATCTTCTATCTGATGTTTTAAAAAAATTTCTAGCACGATGCTCACATCATTTAAAATCTGTTTGAACCATAATTCGTAGGATAGGTGAATAATGATAAACAACATTTCATCGTCAGCTCTTACGCCATTTTTTTTAGATTCTTCCTCCTGAGCTTGCAAGATTTTGTCGAGTTGTAAATATTCACTGTAATAGACGGGCTTCATGGATTTCTTATTTGTGGTGAAAATAATCACTCGATCGCAAAATAGAATTTTTATATCCGGGAAATTCGAAAATTGGGTAAAGTGGATTGTTTATTATGGTCAGAAAAGATTAAAAAAATAATTACCTCAACCTCGTCTCTAGCTCTTCATTGAATACACCTCATCAGGGTGGGGCAACATCACCGGAATTTACAGAATGAGACCATTGCAAAACGATCAAAAATAATTGGCTAAGTCATTTGGCTTAAAATTTCTGCCTTACTTTGAATTTTTAACTGTATCATGATCAACAAGATAACTCAATACTTAAAATTCAAAAAGCCTTGAACTTTTTTGCCAAATGACTTTTGCGTGGGTCTCAGAATGTTTAATTCTGTTCGAAAACCAACAGGTGTCAGGTAACTTGGAGTTAATGAAATCCGGAATTGTAGAGAGGTTATTCAGAATGGTAGTTGTTTAGATAGGTTTTGCTGATTAATGTGAAAATAGCTGATATCATAACAAGATGAAGAGATTTTCACTCATTTAGATGCAAAATAAATTTTCATGTCTTTTCCATAAGTTGGCTGTCTTTCTCTGATGTTCACTTCTCACATGCATCTTCAACTTTAGCGTCATCGTACAAAAGTTGTCACACACGTGCGAGACTACCCCTTGAAACACTTGAATTTGAAGCGCCTCTGAGATAGTCAGCAAGCCCTCCTATGAAATTCACTTCAGGAAAATTGGATTTTATCAGCTGCGCCTGAGGAATGTTATTAGTCCTCAGCGTACGACAAACCATCTACTTTTAAATTGCTCAAATTTTACAGCCATTCACCGGGAGAACCATAGCACGTCATGCCTTCAAGCGTTCTCATTTATTTCAAGGTTCTACCAATTTTTTTATTTATTCCTTTATATTTACCTTTCTAAAGCCAGTGCATACATATCCTATGAACTCAAATAACAGCGAACTTCAAGCTAAAGCAGCTTCTTTTTTATCAACTTGTTATCATGAACTTGGTCTATCGGATCAACTCGAAAAACGACTTCATGAGGTGCACAATGAAATTGAGCAAATCCATACATACATACATACAATCAACGAACTAACGCATGGCGCTCGAATGGCCTGGCGAAACAGTAATCGATGCATCGGTCGTATTTATTGGAAAACACTCAAAGTCATTGACGCGCGCCATTTAAACGAAGATGATGAAATTTATCAAGCTTTACAGGACCATATTGAATTTGCGTTTAATCAAGGAAAAATCCGTTCTGCTATCACCATTTTCAGGCAACAGCTTCCTCATGAAGCCACCGGTCCGCGTATCATCAATCATCAATTAGTTCGCTTTGCCGGTCACCGACAGCAGGATGACACTGTAATCGGGGATCCTGCTGAAACCGACTTCACCCAATGGTGTCTTGATCGGGAACATGTCTTTCAAGGGAAATCATTTGAGATACTGCCACATGCCATACAATGGCCGGACAGACCGGCGAGTATGCGCACATTCACAGTTCCCGATGGACTCCTCATTCCAATTGTTCATCCGGAATATGAATGGTTTGCGGATCTAAACCTCGTTTGGCATGCTGTACCTATTATTTCAGATATGATGCTCGAAATCGGGGGCATTCGTTACACGGCCGCTCCGTTCAATGGATGGTACATGGTCACTGAAATTGGCTCAAGAAATTTTGGGGATGTGAACCGATACAATCTTATGCCGGTTGTGGCAGCGAAAATCGGGTTAGATACCAGTCATGACAAGACCTTGTGGAAAGACCGTGCGCTTGTGGAACTGAATCGCGCCGTGTTATATTCTTATGAAAAGGCCGGTGTCACGCTTTCCAGTCACCATGAAAGCGCCGAACAATTCATTCAGTTTGAGACTACAGAAGAGAAAAAGGGCAGACCATTAACGGCAGATTGGATATGGATAGTCCCTCCAATGAGTGGCTCGGCGATGGAGGTATTTCATCGTAACTACGAAAATACCGTTTTAACACCCAACTTTTTCTACCAAGACCCGATGGTTGGAAAACCTAAGCAACTAATACCACCTGGTTGCCCATTTCACAGCGACTCGCTCAATCATCCGCAGGGAGGGCCACTAAAATAATTCCGCCACCATACAACGGATACTCCCTCCGCCAAGCTGCTCAATCGTCGGTATATCAAATGCGATGATTGCGGCGTGACGCTCCAAGATACTTTGTTGTTCGTGTGTGAATGATTTTAGCGCGGTCGTCGAACACAATAAATGCGATTGGCCTTGTTTGTTGCTCACTTGAAGCATATTACCACAGAAGTGTACAACCTGATCGTAGTTAATTCGGATGATATCCGATTTGACTTCTGACAATGCATCCATAATCCGCTTTCGTTCATCTGCGGCCTTGATGCCAGCATCATAGATAACTGCGTAGTCATCACCAATATGCAACATCACATTGGTGTGATAAAACGGCATGCCATTCGGATCATCACATGAAAACGAATACGCTTGATACTTTAACGTCGAACATATCGAGTTGAAGAGTGCCTGATCTGTTCTCGGACTCAGCGCTGCATAGGCACGCCGATTCGCATGGTCGAAAAGAATGCTGCCCGTTCCTTCCAAGTATTGACCTACTGCTTCTCTGTTGGAAATATCAATGAGTGGTTCACTTTGGCAATGTTGTTTGATTAAAGCCACAGCAGCATCACAGCGTTCCCTTCGCCGATTCGGCGCATACATCGGATACAGCACCAGTGTGCCATCAAGATGTGTGCTGAACCAGTTATTCGGAAAAATGGCATCCGGTGCATCGGCATCCTCTGATTCGAACACGACAACTTCAATGCCTGCTGTACGAAGTCGGTCTACTACCTGCATAAACTCTCCGATGGCAGAATGATGGCGATCTTCGGGCGTTATCGGAAGTTGCTGAAAAGCGTTGGTATCGGCTGTTTGATAATTATAGCCAAAGCGGTTCGGCTTGACCATAAAAACCTTGTTCGCCGGTGCATGTGTAGTCTTATTATGTTGCTTTATCATGTTTTGCTTCTTAATTATGATTTGCCATGTATTTCCCTTTTCGTTCGGCAATGAAGGGATATACTTTGGTAAAGATATATTAAGAATATCTGAATTGGTAAACAAGAGGACCAGCTGATTAACTCACAGACGCTCTAAATTCAAAGAAACGTTCAAGGAATGGTCCCTCATATGCGGGACAGCCCTTAGACGATGACGCTAAAGTGGAAGATGCCGGTGAGCAGTGAAAATCAAGAAATGAACCTAAAGCTTGTTGAATAGATATAAAAAATTACCGTGCATTTAAAAAAGTAAAATTCACCCCTGAATTTACTGATATCTAATGCTGTCACGTTAAACAGCAGCCAATAAATACACCCAAACAGGTCGATTTTTTAAGGATTCTTGTATAAAAAGCCTATTGATAATCAATAAAAAAGCCCCAACTAAGGGGCTTTTTTTATGAGCGGAGAGAGAGGATTATGAACTTCGCTCTCCAACGTCTTTATATTCAATAATTTAAATCAACTTATTCACCCTAGAAACCCCGGTAGAAACCAAGCAACCCATTTGGGGGGCTTGACTGAACTACTTGTGTCTCATTCAGGTAGTGCAAATATAATGGTTTCTTTTTGAAAATCAATTCATAATGAACCTAAAAATGTTCTCAACGATTTTGTAAAGCTCGATTGATTTTTTCTGCTGGATCATCTACTCCATTTGCTCAAATAAGACAGGGTGAACAGATGAACAATGAACAAATGAACATTTGCTTCTAAGGCTATCCCCTCATTTTCTTTTTTCATTAGTACAAGTACTAAAAC
>DAIRSC010000165.1:0-5803 GCA_036804585.1 Chitinophagaceae bacterium | reverse complement strand
ATACCTCAGTACTAGCTCTCTAACGATTCCTTGAATTTGATGCTCTAGTTTGATAACCGGCTGCACCTAATAAGCCCTCAAAAGCAATAATAGACTAAAACGCCTAACTGGACTGATTGCGACTGTGTATTTTTTGCATAAGTGGGGCTTTTGTTCAAGGGCTAAAAATCTTTACTTTCCTGTGCCAACTTCAACCAATTGTACTTTCTGATTCACACCACACTCAAAGCCCCAAACCGCACCAATTCCGGATTCTTAAAGAAAAATGCCCTATTTAAGATCAATTGATATTCCTTCACTTATTTTTGAGTCATGAATAAAACCATCATTCAATCCGAACAAGCACCTGCCCCAATTGGTCCATACAGCCAGGCTGTGCAATTTGGTAATCTCCTGTTTATTTCCGGACAAATAGCTCTTATACCAGGAAGCAATCAGCTGGATCAGGAAAGCCTTAGTACTGAAACTCACCGTGTGATGAAAAATCTGCAAGCAGTGCTCACTCAGGCCGGTATGACTTTTTCGCATGTTCTGAAGACATCCATCTTCCTCACCGATATGCAGTTTTTTACCGAAGTAAATCAAGTATATGCTACCTATTTCTCCGAGCAATTTCCAGCACGTGAGACAGTGGCTGTGCAAGGTCTACCTAAAGGTGTGCGTGTGGAGATTTCGATGATTGCTTCATTGAGTTAATATCCGCTCAATTTGTTGTCGAAGTATTTCATTGGATTGACTCCAATCATATCGGTTTTCAATAAATCGCCGACCTGCCAAAGCCATTTTTTCACGAAGGCTTTGATGCTCGTATAAAAAGATAATTTGCTTTGCAAAAGTTGTTGCATCTTCTGCTAGTAAAAGATGTTCATCCGGGATAGCACCTATTCCATTATTGACCAGGGAAGTGGTTACGCAAGGTAATCGCATGGACATGGCTTCCAGCAATTTATTTTGCATACCTGCACCACTGAATAAAGGCGCCACAAAAACGGAAGCACATTCGTAAGCGTTCCGAATATCATCCATCCAACCGGTCACTTGTACATGTTTATTTGCTAAAGACGAAATAGAGGGATGAGGATTGGCACCTGCAATTTTTAATTGGATATCAGGAATTTTTGGAATCAACAGGGGTAGAATTTCTCGAACCAAATATTGTATCGCCTGAATATTAGGCTCATACGAAAGATTGCCCACGAAAAGTAAAGCCTGCTCTTCTGCCTGAGCGCTTCGGGTAAAATAATGGGTATCGACACCATTTGGAATGACATGAATGCGTTGATCATTAAGGGCAATACAGGCTTTGTCGGCCTCAGATATGATCAAACAATTTTTAAACCAATCAAGCATTTGCCGCTCAAATTTTTGCATTCTCAGAGCCTCCCGTTTATAAAAAATCCTTTGCAACAAATGACCTTCTTTTGACAATCGAAAATAATTTGCAGAGAAGGCATCCTGAAAATCCATCACAACCGGATAGGGTAATTCTTTCAGGTATAAAGCTGTTCTGGAAAGTTGCCCAAAAACTAAGTCTGGCTTAAATAAATCGATTTGCTGAATAATAGTTGCTTTAATAGTCGGCTGAAAAAAATATGCGACTTGAGCAGGCCATGAGTTAAAAATATTTTTGAACAGTTGCCAGTATCGTGTTAAATTCTGAATTGGAAAAATTCGAATTTCCCGACAAAAATTTTTTAATGCTTCCAAATCATTGGACATGATATCTCCCTCGTTCAATGCAATTAAAAAGATATCGTAGTATTCAGATAAAGATCGAATTTGATGATAAGCCCTCAATTTATCGCCCTTATCCAATGGATAGGGGAATCTGGATAACAAAAAGACCAGTCGTTTTTTTTTCAAATCCGAAGTAAGTTTTTCAATTGTTGCAAAAGATGATAATATATTCTCTGCCTGTTGAAATTCAAAAGTACGAACTCCTTTGCATTTTCGCCGAGGCGGATTGCAAATTCCTCATCTTGAAAACATCGATGAATACATGCCTGAAAATCCTCCGGTGTATCTGCAATCATAACATGTTTTTCATGAATCGCCTCAATTCCCTCCAGGGCCATTGAAGTAGAAATAATGGTCTTTCCCATCGCCATAGCCTCCAGTATTTTGATCCGAACGCCGGCTCCTGATCTGAGGGGAACAATCAAAATATTTTTCGAAAGACTAAAGTGTACAAAATCTTCCACCTCCCCAACCACTTCAATTTGTGCATCCCTTTTGGACATCAGGTTAGCCGGCATATTTTTACCTGCTACATAAAAAGTAATCTCCGGTAAAGTTTGTTTGATCGGTTGCCAAACTTCTTGCAAAAACCACTCCAACCCTTCTACATTTGGCGCCCAATCCATGCTACCTATGTGGTAACAGGATTTTTTTTCACAACGAACTTCAGGAAGAAGCTTGAATTCTTCAACACCGAATGGCAGATAAAGGCATTTTCACGGATTTAGTTGTTCCAAAAAAACAAATTCTTTCATCGAAATAGGCAATAAGGCATCAAAGTGCTGTAGGATGTCCAATTCATATTGTTTCAAACGGGAGGTAAGCAGATGAAGATATTTTTTCTTCAGGAAAGATTTTTCATTATCAGCAAGATGTTGCCAGATTTGATGCTCAATATTATGAACCCGACAAACACATTGAATAGCACCAAATTCTTTGACGATTTTCAGGTATGGCGAAGTATAAATGCTTTCAAAAAAAACTACATCGAAAACATATTTTTGCAATAATGCCTTTAAGTGTTGCGTAAACTCTTTTTGTTCAAATCGGGAAATATTATATGATTTATCTGTAAAGAGATTCAAAAATGCACTTAAAGGATTGATTGAATTATTCACAAAAACTGTTTCCAGTCCTTTTAATTGCTCGTAAACAGGTGGCAAACTTTGTGGGTCCACCCAATGTCTGGCGGTATTCATGGCCAATAAATGCACTTCACATCCTGCCTCAATCAAACCTTCAATGGTTTGATTCATGGCAATTGCACCACCATCCCGCAAAGGATAAGGTATACGGGGTGTGAGTAAGAGAATTTTCATCAAGTCTTCGAAAGCTCAAATTAAGACAAATAGTTGATTATTTTTGCCACATGAGCAGAAGACAGATTATTTTTTTGGGTTCCAAACCCATCGGTTACCATTGTCTTCATTTTTTGATCGAAAATCAACAATCCTTAAACATTGAGATTGTTGGATTATTAAGTAATGACAATGCCCATTTTGATCCCTCCCTAAGTATAAGTCGCCTTGCTCAAAATCATCACATTCCCCTCATTTCGCAGCTCGATGAACTACCTGAAGTGGATTATCTGATTTCCGTTCAATACCACCAAATATTAAACGAAAGGCATATTCAGAAAGCCAGAATCTTGGCTATTAATTTACATATGGCTCCGCTTCCGGAATACCGTGGATGCAATCAATTTAGCTTTGCCATATTGGATCAATATCCTGAATTTGGAACCACCTTGCATGTGATGGATGAACGCATTGACCACGGCGATATTTTGTTTGAAAAAAGATTCTCCATATCTTCCGATTATTGGGTCGAAGATTTGTATGAACTTACCTACCATGCCTCGCTGGAATTATTTCGAGAGAATATTCATCGAATTCTGAATGGTGATTATATCCGAATCCCTCAATCAGATTATCTTGAACAAAGACCCAGTTCATTACATTACCGTTCTGAAGTCAATCAAATCAAACAGATTGATTTAAATTGGACCATCGAAAAAATATCCCGTCATATTCGGGCGACCTATATGCCTGGTTTTGAACCTCCTTATACCTTGTTAAACGGCGAAAAAATTTTCTTCTGCAGAGAATGGAAAAGAAAAGAATAGTTTGTACCGTAACGAATGATCTGCATTTTGATCAACGAATGATTCGTATTTGCAGTTCATTACAGGCAGCCGGATATGAGGTCACGCTGGTTGGTCGCTTACGTCCTTCATCCGGAACATTAAAAAATCAGACCTTCCAACAAAGACGGCTCCGATGTTTTTTTAACAAAGGGAAATTTTTTTATATGGAATATAATATTCGACTGTTCTTTTTTTTATTCTTTTATCGAACTGACCTCATTTGCAGCGTTGATTTAGACACCATCTTACCCGGCTATTTTGCTTCTCTGTTCAGAAAGAAAAAAAGAGTTTTTGATGCACATGAATTATTCTGTGAAATGGATGAAATAGTTAGCCGACCTATGATATACCGACTATGGAAAAAAATTGAACGTTTCGCAATGCCCAAATTCCAGTTCGGTTATACCATCGGTGAAGCCTATGCCAATGAATTTAATTCTATGTATGGATTAAAATACGAAATTGTGAGGAATGCAACCGTTTTAAGGCCTCTTACCACCAAAGAATTTACGGGTGAATATATTCTTTACCAGGGCGCTGTGAATGAAGGTCGATGTTTTGAATTTTTGATTCCCGCCATGAAATCAGTCAGTTATCCTCTGCTGATTTGTGGTGAAGGTAATTTTTTTCAACAGGCAAAAGCATTGGTCAAACAGCATGAATTAGAAGACAGAATAACATTCACCGGATATATTCCACCATCTTCTCTTGCACCATTGACCGAAAAAGCCATCATTGGCATTACTCTTTTCAGCAATGTCGGACGCAGCAACTATCTTTCCATGGCCAATCGTTTTTTCGATTATATGCATGCAGGTATCCCGCAATTGTGTATGAATTATCCGGAATACAAATCGTGTAATGAACGTTTTGAATTAGCGCTGTTGATTGATGAACCCAAAGTGGAAGTCATCGCACAAGCTTTAAATAGTTTGTTGTCTGATCGGAATAAACTTTTGCAGTTGCGAAACAACGCCTTACTGGCCAGAGAGCAATACTGCTGGCAAAACGAAGAAAAAAAATTAATCCAGTTTTAACAAATAATCTTTGCCAATTAAACTTCATATCGTCACATGGGATGTCCCCTTTCCTGCTGACTATGGCGGAGCAATCGATGTATATTATAAGCTCAAAGCTTTGCATTCGTTAGGCATTGAAATTTTCCTGCATTGTTTTGAATATGAAAATCGCACTGCCCAATCAGATTTAGAACAGTATTCGAAACAGGTTTATTATTATCCCAGAACAACCGGTATTCGAGGGATGGACTTTCAGCTGCCCTATATTATCAACTCCCGAAAAAATCCTCAATTTCTCAAAAACCTTATTGAAATTGATGCTCCGATTTTATTCGAAGGTTTGCACACTACAGCCTATCTCAATCATTCTGAACTAAAGGAGCGATTCAAAATAGTTCGAACCCATAATATTGAACATCAATATTACACACAGCTGGCCAGTCATACCTCATCCTTGTTGAAAAAGTTGTTTTTATATCGGGAGTCGATGCTTTTGAATTCCTACGAACGAATTTTATATGCGGCGAATCTTGTGATGAGTATTAGTGAGCCTGATCACTTGTATTTTCAAAAAAAATACAGTGGGGTTGCGGTCGAATTAATTCCTGCATTTCATCCAGAAAACCAAATTAGGTCACTCAGCGGGTTTGGAAAATATTGCCTATACCATGGTAATTTAAGCATCGCTGAATATGAAAAAGCGGTTCTTTTTTTGATGAATGAGGTTTTTCGAGACAGCAAGATTCCATGCATCATTGCCGGAAAAAACCCGTCTACCCAATTACTGAAGCGGATAAAATCGCCACTGGAAATTCGATTAAACCAAAGCGCCAGTGAGGTGCAACCATTGATTCAGGAGGCACACATCAATATCTTACCCGCCTTTCAGAATACGGGTATC
>DAIRSC010000164.1:0-5804 GCA_036804585.1 Chitinophagaceae bacterium | reverse complement strand
TGAAAATCCACCAGTTTAAAGCGACCATAATGGGTTCCTTTTTTCGAAATCAGATGCTGGGCTAAGGAAATATAGCCGGCCACCCGCATAATTCGTTTTTTATTATGATCAGCCTCTATTTCCGTGAGCGGTGTAAAATGATAATTGGTCATTTCGAAATAAAAATTATCCAGCGGATGTGCACTGATATACATGCCCACCATTTCTTTTTCCTTTTCTAGTTGGGTGGCTAGTATCCACTCAGGACAATTCGGCAATTTGGGTTTTTGTATTTCAGGTAAACCGGCATCTCCGAACAAACTATGGGTGATATTCCCTTGATTGAGACCGGTTTGTTGTCCGAAGCGAACTATTTTTTCGAGGTTACTGATACTTTCACTCGGGCCTGTAAAAAAGTATTGGGCCCGATGGATTTCCTGAAAAGAGTCGAAAGTACCTGCCATCACCAGATTTTCCAATGTTTTGCGCGAAACTGTTCGGTTACTCAATCGTGATACCATGTCAAAAATATCCTTATAAAGTCCATTTTTTTCACGTTCGGTGATAATTTCCTGCACAGCTACTTCACCGGCACCTTTAATGGCCCCCAACCCAAATCGAATAATACCATCTTTGCTCACACTGAAGCCTTTTTTAGAGGCATTGATATCGGGCCCCTGCACCTGTATGCCCATTCTTTTGCACTCTTTCATATACTTGGAAATATCTTCAATATTGCCTTGTGAATTCAACAGAGCAGCCATGTACTCCGATGGATAATTGGCCTTAAGGTATGCTGTTTGATAAGCCAAATAGGCGTAACAAGTGGAATGCGATTTATTAAAGGCATATTGGGCAAAAGCTTCCTAGCCGCTCCAAATTTTTTCGCAGGTGTTGAGCGGATGGCCATTGGCCTGACAACCTTCGAGGTATTTGGCTTTCATTTTATTCAAGACATCAATCTGCTTTTTCCCCATGGCTTTCCGTAAAATATCGGCATCGCCCTTTGAGAAATTGGCCAGCTTTTGGGATAGCAACATCACCTGTTCTTGATAAACCGTAATTCCATAGGTTTCTTTGAGGTGTTCTTCCATTTCCGGCAAATCGTATTCGATTTTTTTTCGTCTATGCTTCCGATCGATGAATTCAGGAATATAGGCCAATGGACCCGGACGGTAGAGGGCATTCATGGCAATTAAATCTTCGATGGTATCTGGCTTTAGTTCCTTCAGATACTTTTTCATACCGGCAGATGCAAATTGGAATGTACCTTCTGTTTCGGCTTGCTGATATAATTGGAATGTGAGCGGGTCCTCCAAACTGATTTGGTCCATTTCAATTTCGATACCATGATTTTCACGAATAAAAATGAGAGCGTCTCGAATGATACTCAGGTTACTCAAACCGAGCACGTCAATTTTAATGGCACCGGCTTCTTCGACCACATTTCCCGCAAACTGGGTCACATATAAGTCTACATCCTTTTGTTTGCAAAGCGGCATAATTTCCATCAGATCTTTTGGACCAATGATGATACCTGCAGCGTGAATGCCTGTATTTCGCACGGTTCCCTCCAGTTTTTCGGCTTCTTTGAGAATGGTACTTTTAAAATCCTTGGAATCATTGTAAATCTGCTGAAGTTTTAACACATTCTGTACTTCTTCGGCGGTGGTATTTTCTTTTTTACTCAGGTCTTTTTCGGAAATATGAAGGAGTTCATTCAGAGAAGTACCGGGCCTTTCAGGAACCAACTTAGCCAGCATATTGGATTCATCGAGGGGCAAATCCAACACGCGAGCCACATCTTTTATACTACTTTTGGCTGCCATGGTACCATAAGTGATGATTTGGGCGACTTGATTCCGACCATAAGTTTCCACAATATACTCGACCACTTTTCCTCTTCCGATATCATCAAAATCCGTATCGATATCCGGCATGGTGGCCCTTTCAGGATTGAGGAAACGTTCGAATAACAAATTGTATTTCAGCGGATCAATTGTAGTGATTCCGATACAATAGGCCACTACCGAACCGGCTGCCGAACCCCTGCCCGGCCCCACCAACACACCCATTTTTTTGGTGGAAGTTATGATATCACTTACGATTAAAAAGTAGCCGGCAAATCCCATTTTACGGATAACCCCCAACTCAAAACGAAGTCGTTCCTCTACTTCTGGTGAAATAATTTTGTAACGAATTTTCGCCCCTTCGTAGGTTAGAAATTCTAGATAGTCCTCCTGACTTTTAAATGGCTCCGGAACCGGGAAATTAGGCAATAAAAGGTCGTTGGTGACACTCACCAATTCCACTTTATCGACAATGGCATTGGTGTTATCGATGGCTTCGGGCAAATCTGAAAAGGTTTCCATCATTTGCTCGGTGGTTTTGAAAAAGAACTGATCATTAAAAAACGCGAAACGTGAATTTTTAGAATCACTTTCATCATCGCCAAATTCTTTCATTTTTGGCGTGCTTTGTAACTCACCGGTATTTACACATAAAAGAATATCATGGGCATTGGAATCTTCCTGATCCACATAATGGGAATCATTACTGGCGATGATAGGCACTTTATATTTTCGGGCTAATCGCACTAATTCCAGATTGACCTTATCCTGATCAGGAATGCCATGACGCTGAAGTTCGACATAATAATCTTCGCCGAATAAATCGAACCACCATTTAAATTCCTGCTCTCCGGCATCAATTCCATCCTTTAAAATAGTACGTGGAACAGAAGCGCCCAGGCAACATGTAGTGGCTATCAGACCTTCGTGATATTGCAGAATTAGCTCTTTGTCAATACGTGGATATTTGCTGTAAAGTCCTTCGGTGTAACCCAGCGAACAAAGTTTGATGAGATTTTTATAACCAGTTTTGTTTTTTGCAAGCAGTAATTGATGATATCTGACATCCTTTTGTTCTTTCGTAAATTGTTGAACACTACGATCTTTAACCACGTAAAACTCACATCCGACAATGGGTTTTACCGGAAGGTTCCCATTTTCATCTTTATACTTCTTGGCTTCCTTCACAAAATCAAATACGCCGAACATATTGCCATGGTCGGTAATGGCGATGGCGGGCATATTGTCGCTAATGGCTTTTTTATAAAGCTTTTTAATTGAGCTGGCTCCATCTAAAAGTGAATATTGGGTATGATTATGCAAATGAGAAAACTTCATGTCTGAATACTTTTACTGAGGTGATTTTCATACTGATTCCGCGTGACAGCTGAGAGTATGGAGAATATCAAATGTAAAAAAAAGCCGGCAGTGGCTGCTAAAAAGTTATATACACTGGACGCCACCAATGGACTTTTTGTAAGAGAACCTTATTCGCTTGAAACCATGAAATATACTGGTGATCGAAAGGGGTATTTTAAATACTCCCTACCCTACTTGCATAAAGTTCAGGATTTTTTCAACAAAATATTAAAAAAGTTTAACAACTCATGGAATAATACCCGGGTATTCATTTGGCTGAATTCGATTCCAGGCCTTAGTTTAACCGGAACGGTGGTTTGTTAAAGTTTGGTTCGGGACAAAAGGTAAATAAATTCCAAGTCAATTAAATACCGATAGATGCTAGTTTTGAGAAATACGGCTATTCCCGCCTGATTCATTCCTTTTAAGCCACATTGGGTATCGCTGCTGAGTAAACGTGGATAAATTATTTTGATTAAACGTTGCAATGTTTTGGATATGAATCTGCGCTGTCGGGGAAGGCTGTTATAATAATGCTCATTCTTCACACCAACTGCGACATCCTGACTTTGTAAGGCCTTCCAAATAGATAGCATGGATTCATTTTCGAAGGGCATGTCGACATCTGTATAAATAATAAATTCGCTTTGAATTTGGGAGATGGCATAGCGTAGAGCGAATCCCTTGCCGGCATTTTTTGGATAACTCATCCAGTGGACATCCGGGTGGCCATTTAACGCTTGTTGGGTGTGATTGATATCCAGGGATTTTTGAGATCCATCGTTTATAATATAAAGTTGGACTTGCTCCATTTCCAACGATTTTTTGAAATCAGTAAAGCGAACCAATAATGTACTTAACCATTGATCTCGCGGATTAAAAACGGGTACAACAATGGCTAAACGAAACATCATCAAAAACGTAATGGAATAATGAGTAATATTGAGGCACGAATATAGTCCTTTCATGCAATCGAAAAAAACCGGAATTGGCGCACAATTATTCTTTTGGGCTTTGGTGATTTTTTATAATTGGTATTTGTTTAGAACCATCTGGAAGCAGCCGGGTCATAGCCTTTTGAGTGATGGTGGGGATGGTGCGAAAAATTATTATAATTACTTATACCATGTACTCAATGGCAAGGGGTGGATGGCAAAAGGCATGAATTACCCCTGGGGTGAGCATACGGCTTTTACGGATAATCAGCCCTTGCTGGCGGTCCCACTCAGTTATTTCAGAGAAACCCTGCATTTGAATTTGAACGATGCTTTGGCATGGATGAATTTGTTGATTCCGATTGGTTTTATTTTATCCGCTTATTTTTTATTTCGATTGTTTGGGGTTTTGAAAATCAATCCCTTTTTAGCTGCGGTTGGGGCGTTGTTTCTGGTGGGTTTGGCCCCAAATACTTATCGTATGTTTGGGCATTTTGGATTGAGTTATACTTTTCATATAAGCGGGACTTTATGGTTCATTTTTGCTTATCGTCGAAACCCGAAATGGTATTTACTAGTTGCTTTGTTATTCCTATCTGCTTCCTCCGGACTGTTACATTTGTATAATTTGGCCGTCTTGATTTTTCTGTCGACGTTTATAGTTATGGCCGGTGTCCTGATCGACGATGGGAATATACGCCAAAGGATGAAGAGCTGGGTACCGATTTTGATTTCGGTATTGATGGGTTTTGTTTTGATCAAAAGTATTTTTACCTGGACCGATCCGGTGCCAGACAGGCCGCGAACACCCTGGGGAACGGTGAATTATGTTTCCAGTTTAAACGATATTTTTACAAGTTCAGTGAGTTATTTGGGAAAAACCTTCCTTCCATTAACCGGTGAGAAAGAGCCGGCCGGATTGAGTGAAGGGTATGGCTATGTTGGTATGATTCCGGTCTTCTATTTAATTTATTTTTTTGTCATGATGGTTTATCGACAATGGCGAAAAAATGAGCAGAAATCGACACCTTCGTTGAAAGAAGAAAAAATATTGGTATTCTCCGGATTCCTTGGATTGTTTTTAGCAATGGGAATACCCTTTATTTGGGGAATGGAAGGATTGTTGGAATACACCGGACCATTCAGGCAGTTTAGGAGTCTGGGCCGTATGTCTATCATCTTTTACTTTTTAATAGGCATTGCCTGCATCATGGGTATGAATCGTTGGTTAGAAGATTTAAAAGAACGAAAAGCGGCCTTTCCGCAATATCTGTTGATTTTGGTAGCTTTATTTCTTTGGAGCAATGAGATATTGAGTTATAGCTTTTCGGTACAGCGCGAGTGTGACCAGGCCCCGAATCATTACAAAGATTTTTTTGGCAGAAGGTCCGAAGAAGAGGAAATTCCTTTATTTAGTAAACAGGATTATCAATGTATTCTTGCGTTGCCTATGTTCTGTATTGGCTCGGAAAAATCGGGTAAAGAACCGGAGCCGGGCATGCCTGAGAAGCTTTATCAGATTAGTTTAAAAAATGCAATTCCCATCGTGAATAAATTGCTTTCTAGATCCAGTTGGAGTCAGGAGTTTCAGTTGATGCGTAGTGGTGGCTTATTCTCGGACAAAAGTAAATTTGTGCTTCCTGACCAACGCCCTATTTTACTTTTGACTTATGGCGAATTT
>DAIRSC010000163.1:0-5806 GCA_036804585.1 Chitinophagaceae bacterium | reverse complement strand
AATAGCCGAAAATATCTTCCAGACTTAGTTTTTTAACCGGTCCGAGACTTATTACAAAATCCCAATCAATTTTATCGTTGTTCGCCAAAATTGCTATAGTGTAAGGCTTGGATGCGATGCGTTGTTGATGAAAACGAGACGCATCACTCATACTCAATTTGGGAACTGCTTCGTAAATCATCTGATTGGCATCTGTTTGAAGTCCTTTCTTTTTCGCATTGATATAACTAAAGAAGATACTCGTTTTAGTTGTTCGTGTCGTTGAAATGGTATTGCTGATACTTTGTTTGGACTGATTGAACAATTTTTCGGAGACCGGCAAGGTATTTAATAATTGTTGCATACCCTCAACAGCATCTTGCATTTTATCAGCTTGGCAACCTACGTATGCAATCATTGAGAAAGGATATTCTCTTTTTTGTGGCGTGATAAAAGAGGCATAGGTTGAATAAGCCAGCGCTTTAGACTCGCGAATCTCCTGAAATACGATACCACTCATATTACCGCCAAAATATTCATTAAACAAATAAATGCGTGGCATTTCCTCCGATTTAAAATCCAAATCGTTGCGGAACCATTGGATTTCAGCTTGAACCATATCAAAATTGGTAAACAATATTTCGTTCGAAACTTGTTTGGTGAATGTCAGAGGTGCTATCTCCGGATTTTGTTTATATGTTGCAGGAAGCGGATGTAATTTTTCTAATTTGGAAACAATTTGTTCGGCAGATTCGGGACCATAATACATAACATGATGTTTATAACTGGTGAGGCTGTGCAAGATGGCGACCAATTCCTCTGCTTTCAGGGCATCCAATTGTGCATTGCTGAGTTCATCGTTAAAAGGATTTTTAGGCCCATACTGTGCATAATATCGAAGGCCTGAGCGAATGAGGTTTTTGTTTCGTTTAGCATCAGAGCGTTTCTTTTTAATACCTTCAATCATTTCTTTCAGGGCTTCCGGATTGGGTTGACAATCAGACAGGAGATGTTCAAAAAGACCCACACACTCATCGTAGTTATCTTGCAAGGCATTGAGATAAACAAAGCTTTCTTCATCAGAAACATTCACGCCAAAATCGCAGGCCAGCGTATAGAACTTTTTACTGATCTGATCAGCTGCATATTTTGAAGTACCGAGGTATTGCAGATAATCGAGCGCAATAGGCAACAGCGGATTGTGACGCGACCCGGTTTCAATAAAATAATATTGGGTAAATAAACGATTGTTTACATTTTTCAAACTCCAAACTTCCGACTGCGTAGCTCTTGATCCAATGCTGGACTTACGGATATCTTGCTGATAGTTGACAAATACCGGTTTGATGGGCTTGGGTATCTGACTGGCAATATTTTTTACAAAATCGCTTTGCGCATCCCGATTCACCTGCACCGGTGTAATGATGGGTTTTTGGATTTTCTGGATATTGGAATCTTTACCCAGGCGTTTGTACACACAGACATAATTTTGACCCAGCCATTTTTGAGAGAATTGTTGAATATCTTTTTTAGTTAGTTTACTCATTTCATCAATCATACTCACTTGCATATCCCAAGGTATTTCGGCCGAAAATGCATCGAGTAAAGCATATGCTCTACCGGCATTACTTTCATGCTGTTGCATACGATTTTTTTGATAGTTATTGATGACAGCTTTCAACATATCTTCATCAAATTTTCCGTCTTTTAATAACTCAATTTGTTCCAGTAAATGTTTTCGTACTTCCTCTAAGGTTTGTCCCTCTTTGGCCTTCCCTTCCATGTACAATAAACTATAATCCTTTAAGACATAAGAGCCCGCACTGGCAGAGAGGACCAATTGTTTTTTGACCAGATTGAGGTCCATTAAACCGGCATTGCCGTTGGATAAAATGCTACTCATTAAATCGAGCAACATGGCTTCGCGCGTACTTGCACCGGGAAATCGAAAGGCGATATCCACATACTCCGCATCAGGCCCGTATACTGAACCCACAATTGGTCTTTCGATGGTTGCCTCCGGTTCAAAAGTATAGGGGGGAACTTCTTTAGGCTGCATATAAGCAAAAGCGTTATTTACTTTAGCAATCACTTCATCTGGATCAAAATCGCCGACCATAATGACCACCATATTATTGGGCACATAGTTCTTGTAAAAATATTTTTTGATTTCGACGAGAGATGGATTTCTAAGATGTTCAACGGTACCAATAGTAGTCTGTAATCCGTAGTTATGTTTTTGAAATAACTGAGCAAAAAGCAACTCGGACGCTTTGTCATCATCATCATCCAGAGAGCGATTTTTTTCTTCATAAACGGCTTCTAATTCGGTGTGAAAAATTCGGAGTACAGGATTTCTAAAACGCTCCGCTTCAATACTCAACCAATGATCAATTTGATTGGATGGAATATCATTGATATAAGCTGTTTTTTCGAATGAGGTAAATGCATTTGTTCCCTGTGCACCAATCATCGCCATCATTTTATCATATTCGTTGGCAATGGCATATTTGGCCGCTTCACCGGACAATGAATCGATTTTATTATAGATACGCATCCGACTTGCTTCCTGCGTTTCGGAATTATATAATCCGTAAGTCTTTTCAATTTCGTCAAGAATCGCTTTTTCCTTACCCCAATTCAAAGTACCGTATTTATCAGTTCCTTTAAACAACATATGTTCCAGATAATGAGCGAGCCCTGTATGTGTGGAAGGGTCCGTTTTACTGCCGGCTTTGGTGGCGATGATGGTTTGAATGCGTGGCATTTCCTGATTCACACTCAGAATGACCGTTAAGCCATTTTTAAGGACATAAAATCGTGATTGGGTAGCATCGCATTTTACAATGCGATAAGTATAAACATTTGCAGTTTGTTGTACCCTATTGTTCGATTGAGCAGAAACCCGGACAAAAGATGTCAAGAGAATTGCAAAAGCCAGTAAACCTTGAAGAATAAGTCGGTTTTTCATAGCGCTAATATAGGCACTACTCCTTAAGTCCAAAAACAATTGTTGGATATCAACAAGAAGAATTCTGATATTCAGAATCTATTTCGTTCTCACACTCACCGCAATTCTTCTATTTTGCGCGCGGCCAATATCGGTTGAATTATCTTCTTTCGGATGAAAAGGACCATAACCCTCATATGGCTTTGGACCCTCAAACATGGCTTTATCCGCTCCCATGGAAATCAATTTATTATAAACCGTTTTCGCTCTCGCTTCCGACAGCTTAATATTCTTCATGGTATCACCCACATTATCCGTATAACAGCCCAATTTTACGAATATCTTTGGATATGCTTTTAAAATATCGACTAAGTTTTGAAGTTGTATTTCGTAACCGCTTTTTAAACTTGACTTTCCCGATTCAAAGAAGACATCTTCAAAATCAAACCAAACTTCCTTACCGGCCACTGCCGTTGGGTCATTGATGAAATTAAAGAGATGATCTTCAAATCCACCTTTATGACCGTCTACAATAACACCATTCGGCAACTTAATTTTAATCGCCTCCCCTTTCCGTTTCAACCAATTTCCAGAGCCGTCCAGTTTGCCCTCTGAAGTGTCCGGACTCACTGCAACTTGTATGGCAGCGGCACTATCGAAAGCCGATGAGATAGATGCACCAGCAGAATCAATCACCGCTTCATCTTGTTTATTTTCTTCTTTATTGGAGTGGCTACCATTCATCCACCACCAAAGTCCAATACCCAGTAAGGCAATTAAAATCAGGGGCAATACCCACATTAAACTATCGGATGATTTTGCCTGATTTTTTTTATTTGATTCATTCTTCGGCAAGTGAGGAGTCCTTAAAAATTCAGCTATTCCCTCGGGAATCATGGTTTCAATACTTTCACTTTGGGCGCTGAGATTTTGAACCAGCCCTAAAAAGCTTAAGCCTTCCGAATGCATTTTACGCCCCACAATAGCCGACAAAACGGTACCGCCAATACTCAGCAAAGAATTACAATTACTTGGTTTAATCCCGCTAAAATTGGATATCAAATTAACCAGTCCTTGCGCTTTTTCTCCTAAAACGGATTGAATGAAACGGTCGCCGGTGGAAACAGGTTTATCGGAACGAACGATATTGAGGTTATTGATGATATCATGAGCCTCTGATTGCAGGGTGACGGCTTTAACGATTAACTCGTTGAGTGCATGAATTTTACTATCATCCAGTTGGGTTAGAGAAAATAATAAAGCTGGAAAAATACCTTCGAACGATTTTCTGATCTTATTTTCATCTTCGCTTAAAATACGCGATGCAGAGGCCGTGATATCAGGGGTAATCATCGTCTGCATTTGATGAAGAAATGTGTTGATGTGCATTTGTTATCGTGTGATGTAGTGCAAATATGTTCGTTTTTCGAGATTATTAAAATCTTCTCTTTGTTATTTTTGTTAATGCAAATTTTTTACATATAAATTTCTTATCAAATCAAAACCGCAACCCTCGTTATCTTTGCATACATGATTAAAATAGGTGATATACAACTACCTGATTTCCCGCTTTTGTTAGCACCTATGGAAGATGTGAGTGATCCACCCTTTCGATCGGTGTGCAAACAAAATGGCGCTGATTTGATGTATACCGAATTTATCAGTTCGGAAGGCCTCATTCGGGATGCCATTAAAAGCCGTCAAAAGCTCGATATTTTTGAGGCAGAGCGACCCATTGGCATACAGGTTTTTGGGGGAGATGAAGAGGCCCTCACCTTATCAGCCAAAATAGTTGAGGCAACGGGACCGGATTTAATCGATATCAATTTTGGTTGTCCGGTTAAAAAAGTAGTCTGCAAAGGTGCAGGCGCCGGCATTTTAAAAGATTTACCTAAAATGATTGCATTGACCAAAGCCGTGGTGAATGCGGTGAAGATACCGGTGACGGTTAAAACCCGACTTGGATGGGATGAGCAAAGTAAAAATATTGAGGATGTTGCGGAACGCTTACAGGATGTGGGCATACAGGCATTGAGCATTCATGGTCGCACCAGGGCACAGATGTACAAAGGCGAAGCAGATTGGTCATTGATTGCAGCGGTTAAAAACAATCCCCGCATTCATATTCCGATTTTTGGCAATGGTGATATTGATAGTCCTTCCAAAGCTGTAGCATATAAAAACCGATATGGAGTGGATGGTGTCATGATTGGCAGAGCCGCAATTGGATATCCCTGGATCTTTCGCGAAATCAAACATTATATCGAAACCGGCATCACATTACCGCCTCCGGATATTGAAGAAAGGATTCGTGTATGCCGACAACATTTGGAATTTTCACTTCAATGGAAAGGCCCCAAATTAGGTATTCTGGAGATGCGCCCTCATTATGCCAATTACCTGCGGGGCTTGTCTCATATCAAAGAATTTCGTCACAAACTGGTACATGCTATGGATGCCGAAGAGGTTTTGATGATTTTTGATGAAATCCTGGAATATTACGGACAAGCCATTTCATAAATCCCCGGCCATTGCCGAAACGTTAAGCCCATCTAAATTTAAGCCCAGAAGCAGAATTGCCTTTACATTTGCCAAAATTTTAAAAAATGCAACAAGTAAAAGCCGGCGATACCATCAAGGTACACTACAAAGGCACCCTCACTGCAGATGGCAGTATGTTTGATAGTTCTGAAGGACGTCCTCCTCTGGAATTCACCGTTGGAGAAGGTATGGTCATTCATGGTTTCGATCATGGGGTGATGAATATGAGTGTCGGAGAAAAAAAGATTGTGGAAATTCCGGCTTTACAAGCTTATGGACCGGTGAGCGAACTAATGTTTTTTGAGTTTGAACAAGCACAACTTCCGGAAGAAATGG